>CAZLUT010000045.1:0-13968 GCA_964562805.1 uncultured bacterium
GCAAACTCTTTCAAAGCTAACAATAAAACTTTTTTAACCTGGGGAGTCTCGATAAAATTGGGGTCCGTCGGTTTCAAATTAATGTCCCTTGGCTTAAGATCCAATTCACAATCAAAAAAATTGAGCTCCCCTGCTTCTTCGGCTTTTTCCAGCGTCCCAGCCCCTATTTTTCTCGCGGGAAAGTAGGTAAAAGTCACTTTGGCTTCCTCAAAAAACTTTCTGATTTCCTCGTCCGAACTGATCAGTATCTGGACACGCTTAGTTGCTTGTTCTGCTAAAAATTCATCCAGGAAGATCTCTTCTACTTCGAAGTCGGTAGGCCAGGTCTCAATGTTTTCATACAGTTTAAGGCTTGCGGGAAATTCTATTTTTTTGATTGTTCCATCAGGCGCAGCATAATTAAACGGAAGAACTCGTGAAATCTTAATACCGGAAGGGGTGGGTTTAAGAATAAAAATATATTCTAAAACAGTTCCTGAAGGATAAATAAATTTATGGTTTCTGGCCTTGGGCTTTGCTTCATAAGTCTCCTTAATTTTGGCATAAACCAGAATTTCGCCCACCTTAAAAACTCTAGCCTTTGAGCTTAAAACCTCGTTTTGGATATTTTTCTTAAATTCATTCTCCATTAAAATGGCGTAGAAAAATGGCGAAATATCCTTAAGGGTAGATTCTGAATCAAAATAACGGCTGACAATCTCCGCCAAATCCATTTCACCCACATTGCGGAATAATTCTAAAATAGGTTTTTTAAGCATAATAGACCGGTTCATTTTCATGTCCCGATAGCTTCTTTTGTAATATTCAGAAAGTGGGATATCCCAAAACCTTACCCGCTTAACATCCTTAACATAATTGGCCAAAATAAATTCTATCCCTGTTCCGTCATAATCAGTCGCCTTAAGAATATAAAAATCAATATTAGAATCGCTGCTAAAAAGCACGCGTGAAGTGGTAAAAATAACATCCTGAATATTTTCAATAGCATCAGGGTGAAGCTGAAGAAGAGTCTCAACGTTTTTAACCTTGCCGGTCGCCATCAAAGATTCGACATCGTTTTCAAACAGCTTATTAAGCGGCAGGTGAACTCCGAGAGTTTTTCCCACAATTTTCACCTCTACATCAGTGATCCCATAATCTTTGAGGCAGATCTCTTTGATGTGGCGCTTTAATTCCTGCTCAGGGAAAGTAGGTACATTAGGATTACAAGCAGCTAAGGAAAAAATTAGAAAGAGAGCAATAAACCAATAAAAAAATCTTAGGTGAGCACTATTTGAAGTTTTCATAAAAGTTAAAACGAGAGCTTAGGCAGTGGGTATCTTGTTGAGCCTGGGATTTTCTTTGCCATATTCCTTAAAAATAGCTTCGATATCATCGTATTCCAGCTCCTCGCGCTCATAAAGCTCTTTGGCAAACCGATCCAATATTCTTCTCTCTTTTTCAAAAAGAGTTTCCACGTCCAAAATACATTTTTTTAATATTTCATTCGTTTGTCTATTAAGTTCGGTTTTCAGCTTGTCCGAAATGTCTTTAGGATTAAGGCTCGCAAAATCTCCTATCAAATTATTCCCGCCCATGCCAACCCGCCACACCATCGTGTGAGCTTTCTGCATAGCCGCAGCAAAATCCGAAGACACTCCTGTTGTCGTTGTCCCATAGACAAGCTTTTCAGCCGTAAAACCCGCTATATCCACTTTAATGTCAGCCAACAGCTCTTCCTGATCGATCGTATATTTTTCCTCTCTTGGCTGAGGATGAACAACGCCTAACGACTCCTTTCTTGGGATGATTGAAGCCTTAAATACGTCATCCGTAGGATGCAGCAAAAAGAGCGCTATTAAGTGCCCTGCCTCATGAAATGCTGTCATCTTTTTTTCCCGATCCGGCATTTTAATACGAGTTTTAATTCCTAATTCGATACGCTCGATCGCCTCTGAGATTTCTTTGTATGACACAGCTTCCTTTTGATTGCGCGCCGCAATTAAAGCAGCTTCTTTAATAACATTTTCAATTTCAGCGGGGCTCTTTTGAACTGTCTTGCGCGCCAGCACTTTATAATCCATGCCTGGCTCATGTTTAACAGATTTCATGTAGTATTGAAAAAGCTTTTCCCTCCCCTCAAGATTGGGACGGGTAATATAAACTTTGCGGTCAAACCGGCCCGGCCTCAAAAGCGCCTCATCCAAGGTCTCTTCCTGCGCGTTAGTGGCCCCAATAACAACGATATTCTCTTTAGCATCACTCAAACCGTCCATTTCAACTAAGATTTGGTTCAGCGTTGAATTGGTTTCACTATTGCCGCCGAATTGATTAAAAGTGCGGCTTTTACCAAGAGCATCCAATTCATCCAGAAAAATAACACACCCGCCGTAACCATAAGCAAGCGATCTGGCTTGTTTAAAGAGCGACCTCACACGGGAAGAACCTACTCCTACGAACACTTCTACAAATTCGCTGGCCGCCATCGAAATAAAAGGAAGCTTTGATTCATGCGCTATCGCTTTCGCGAGGTAAGTCTTGCCGCAGCCGGGAGGACCGATCATTAAAATACCCTTCAAAATCTTGCCGCCGATTTTTTCGAGCCTTTTGTGATCGGTGATAAGCTTAACTACCTCAAAAGCCTCGTCCTTGGCTTGATCAATGCCAATAACATCATTAAAAGTTACGCTCACCTCCGTGGCTTTTACATTTTTCTTTTCAAAGCGGGCAAACCCGCCCCTGAAAATCAAGAGATACATCGAGACAAAAATGATCGCATGAATTCCGCCCAAAAGAATCGTCATGGGAAGTTGGGCGATAGTAATTTTGCGGTAAAAGGATTCCAGGTTCGCTAGCCCAATCCAAGACAGAACAATTAACACCAACACAACAATGACAATAATTGCTTTAATTTTATGATTGTCGAAATGCATCCGCATCCGGCGGCTTAATTTCATCATTTCTTGCAAACCTTCCTTATTAAAGGGGGTAATCGTAGCATACCTGTTTAAGGAAAACAAACTTAAGAGGGTGAATTAATAGTAATAGTCCCAGTCATCTTCTTTGGCGGAAGAAAGCGGGCTATGCCTCATAAATTTTCTCGTGTCCCCTACCTCAACTGACGGTGCGTGCTGTTCTATCTTTTCCCCTTCTTCTTCCTGAGGCACAGGCTTCTCACTTGCCTTTTGAGGCTTCGGATCTATCGCCCATACGGGGATTGCTATTGAAATAAACAGCACAGCTATAAGCATCACCTTCAATATTTTCATATTAAAGAATAACGTGTTTTAGAGATAGATGCAAGAGCCTCTAAGTTGTTGCTATGAAATAAGTTAGAGGTGTGGTTAGTGAATAGTAATTAGTGAATAGAATCTAAGGCACCTATGGCATTTGCTAACCACTAGCCACTAATTACTAACCACTTTTTATGTATTTCCTCAAATACTGCCCCGTATATGAGTTAGGTTCTTTTAAAATGCCTTTTAAAGGACCTTGATAGACGAGGTCTCCTCCCCGACTTCCGCCTTCCGGCCCTAGGTCGATAATGGAATCTGCACATTTAATAACTTCCATGTTGTGTTCGATAACAAGAAGTGAATTGCCCTTTTCAAGGAGTTCGCCGAAAGTATTCATTAAAAATTGAATATCCCGGTAGTGAAGTCCTGTTGTCGGCTCATCAAAAATATAAAGCGTATTGGAATGGCCCTTTTCCATCATCTCAGCGGCTAGTTTAAGCCGTTGTGCTTCCCCACGGGAAAGAGTGGTAGCTGACTGGCCCAATTTAAGATAGCCAAGTCCAACACTTTTTAAAATATTAAGCTTATTCAAAAGCCCGGCTTCGCCCCTAAAAAAAGAAAAAGCTTCATCCGTTGTCATTGATAGAACTTCATGAATATTCCGTTCCCGGTACTTTACTTCTAAAATATTTCTTTGATATCGAGTCCCATTACAATCTTCGCATTCAATAAATACGTCCGCTAAAAAATGCATTTCGATTTTAATTTTCCCGTCACCGCCGCAAGCAGGGCAACGCCCGCCTGCCACATTAAAAGAAAAATCTCCCGGCGAAAGCTTCCTAAGACGGGCATCCCGAGTTCTGGCAAAAAGGCGTCTAATGTCATCAAAGGCTTTGATATAAGTAACAGGATTTGATCGAGGGGTCCTTCCAACGGGCGATTGATCAATTAGAATTATATCTGAAATAAACCCGGCTCCCTTTAAGTCATCAATTTCCCCCACGTCCTGCACGGGACGTCCGCGTTTTCTTGAGAAATTTTTATATAAACAATCGTAAACTAAGGAACTCTTCCCGGAGCCGGAAATTCCTGTAACCACTACAAATTGGCCTAAAGGAATTTCAGCGGTAATATTTTTTAAATTATGTTCCCGAGCGCCTTGAATTAATATTTTTTTGACTTCCCGGCTTTGCTTTTTCTTCCGGGGAAGAGTAATAGTGGTTTTCCCTTTCAAATACTGAGCCGTATGCGACTTTTTACAGCCAAGAAGCTTTGAGATGGTCCCCTGAAAAAGCAATTCGCCGCCGCCGCTTCCGGCACCCGGACCTAAATCAATAATCTGGTCGCTCGAGCGCATCATGACAGCATCATGTTCAATGACAATAACGGTATTTCCCAAGTCCCGCAGCTTTTTTAAAATATTAATCAACATCTGATTATCTCGTTCGTGAAGACCAATACTGGGTTCATCTAAGACGTAAAGAGTGTCAACGAGGCTAGAACCAAGGCTTGTCGCAAGATTAATCCGCTGGGCCTCGCCGCCCGAGAGAGTGCGGCTCAAGCGGTCTAAAGTTAAATAACTAAGACCAACGCCATTTAAAAATTGAAGCCGGCTTTTAAGTTCTTCCATTACAGAGCCGGCCGAAGATTCTTCTCGAGGTGATAATTTAATCGAGTGAATAAAATGTTCTAAATTTTCTAAATTCATCTCCGAAAGAGATTGGATTGTTTCTCCTTCCCATCTGACGCGAAGCGCTTCGGGCCTAAGGCGAGCGCCTAGGCAATCGGGGCACGTTGTATAAGTACGATATCTAGCCAAAAAAACCCTAACGTGCATTTTGTAAGTTTTCTTCTTTAAGTATTCAAAAAATTCCTTAATTCCAAAATACCCTTCTTCGCCTTCAAAAATTAATTCTTTTGCCTCTTCATCCAAATCTTCCCACGGCACATCAAGCGGGATTCCCTTTTTTCTGCAATAGCGTTTCAATTGATCAAATTCCCACTTGGAAGAAGGTTTGGTCCAGGGTTGAACAGCGCCTCCGGCAATAGTCTTGGATTCATCGGGTACTACCAAATGGGGATCGACTTCGATTACCCGTCCAAATCCTTGGCATGTGGGACAAGCGCCTAAAGGACTATTAAAAGAAAACATATTGGGCGTCGGTTTTTTGAAATCAATATCACATGAGGCGCAATGAAAGCCTTCTGAGAAATGATGAGATTTGTTTTTTTCTTCAACCAAAACTTCGCACTTACCATGACCTCGAGCGTAAGCCGTTTCGAGAGATTCAAGAATTCTTTTTTTCTTTCGGGTTTCTAGTTTAGTCCGGTCAGCAATAACTTGTATTGAAGAAGCTCCCTTGATTATCCCTTGTGTTTCTTTGTCCTCCAGATGATAAATATTACCTTTATGGCGGACTCTTAAGAACCCCTGGCGAACCAGCTCTCCTAAGAAATCTTTTAAATATTTTGCACCTTCCCGGCCCCACGATACTTCGAATAAAATCAAAGCCGTTTTGGCTGAATATTTTTTAATTAGCTGTTCGAAAATACTTTGAGGGCTCGAGGCCTTAATTTCTTCGCCGCACGAGTGGCAAAAGGTGCTGCCAACGCGGGACATTAAAACTCTTAAATAATCGTTTACTTCCGTTTGAGTCCCAACCGTTGAACGGGCATTTGTAATTACGTTCTTAGCTTCAATGGCAATAGCTGGCAAAATTCCCGCGATAGAATCTAATTCCGGCTTCTCCATCCGCTCCAAAAATTGACGGGCATAAGAAGAAAGAGATTCGACAAAACGCCTTTGGCCTTCTGCATAAAGAGTATCAAAGGCTAGTGAGGATTTACCCGAACCTGAGACGCCTGTAATAACAACCAGTTTTTCTTTGGGAATTTCAAGATCAAAACCCTTAAGATTATGGGTTCGGATATTCTTTAATTTGATAATGTCTTTTTCTTTAAGCTTCTTTTTAGGCATAGCTGGATATTATAGCCTAAATAGATCTAAGATCTAAGGGCCAAGATCTAAGGGATTAACTAACAAAGAATCTCTTGGATCTTGGTTCTTGGCTAAAACAGGAGGCGGTAGGGTGTAAGAATTTTAAAAGTGGTTTTGACTAAAGCGCCAACTACTTTTCGGGAAGCTCCAAAAGCCGGCTTTTCTTCAGAAGTAATTAGGGCTCCTTTTGGCGCAATAATTGAAAACGAGATATTTTTCTTTTTCATAAGCTTCTTAAAATCTTTCACTTTAAATTTACCCGCTACAACGAGCGATGAAAAAGACTGGTCATCTCCTTTTCTTTTTAAAAGATGGATCTTGGCTATACGCTTCAAGCAGGCATATTGGAATCCCCCTACGTGAAGGTGATTTTTAAAATAAGTCTCTGCTTCTTTACGAATAATCTTACTCTCAATAGCAGTAATTTCTTTGAGATTTAACTCTTTTTGACGGCCTTCTATGACTACTGCCCGAATCCCCTTTTCCTTCACAAGGTGCTCTAATAGCTTATTAAGGGCCTTTAAATCGCCTAGATAAGCTGTTTTTTGAATATAGGCAACCGTGAACTCTGAGTCTCCTACAAAGGTCTCCCTTATGTTGCCCAGGTGGGGAGAAATTTCAGCTAGGGGCGCTCTGAGGCTAACCTCTTTAGAAATGGGCATAGAAGATCCCCCTAAAAATGAGAGGTATTGCGAAAATCCTGCTTGTGGCGAGAAGCCTCCTGTTGCCACACAGAAAGAAATAGCAATCACGCAAATGTTGAAAAAAACCGTTTTTTTTCGTTTAAAGAGGATCATTTTGATTATTTACCTTTCAAAAACATACTCATGAAGTATGCCCGGTGAGAGGGCTAATTTCAAGTTTTTGGGTTAAAAAAATACTGTCATAACTCATTATAAATAAATAAGTTACGAAATAGGTGTAATGACTATTTACTAGTATTAAAACTTTCCGCTCATCCGGCAGAAAAAACCGCGATTATTATAGTTAGAGCCTCGGTCCAAATCATCACCAAAGTCAGTAAAATTAAACCCTACACCCAGGCGAATATATTCAAAAAGTTCTCGGTCAAGCTCTACGAGTAACCCCTGGCGATTACTGTCAGCATCAACCCTTGAAAAGCGAACTCTGTACTCTGCGGCCAAGTCCCATTTGCGGGTAATATGAAAATTAAGCCGGCTAATCCAAAGGGCTTCAAAAAACTGAACCGGGTCCGTCATCGTGCTATCAAGCCATGTGTATTTTACAGCGCCCTTCTGAACAATTGCAAACCACCGGTTAATATCGTAATAGGCTTCCATTGCGATTTTATGGGTGCGCTCATCTGTAGGGACTCCGAAATTGTAATTAGGATCAGGCGCATAAAGAGTGCTAAACTGCGTTCTGAGGGGCATGATTCGTGTGTAGGTATAATTAAAAAGCATATTAAGCCTATCATTATCAATAGGTCTATAAGCGAGGCCGGTTCCTATTTCATAAAAACTACCTAAATTATCACGTTGTTTTGTTTCATAAGAGCTCGAAAATTCAGCTTGAGTTCTGTAAGACCAGTCCTTATTAATTTTTAAATTGAGTTCGCCCTTATACAGCCATTGGAATACCTTTTGATTGCTTTTGTCGTAGCGTGCTTCAATTTTGTTAATTGAATTTAAACGATCCGGCATATTGTAGCCCACTTGTATTGAAGCCGCGTTACGATTGATAGTGTTCCCGGTCTCATAGATATCAGCTCTTTCAAAACGAAAGTCTGTAAAAAACCGATCCGTCCACTGCGCTCTATGCCCCGCAACCTCTGAAAAATATTGCTCGCTTCTATAACCCGTCAATTGCCGCTCAGAATACATCCGATGGCGGTCGGCTAGGTCCACTGCTGTTCCAACTGTCGAACGAAAGATCTTATCTTGAAGAGACTTGGGATTCTCAACACTAAAAGTTGAGTACGCAGTTGTATCATCTGAAACACGGGATTCAAATCCGATTCGGGTTCCGTCGCCGATACCAGCAATAGTCTCTTCGGCAAATCCGGTCAGTTTATCGTTGATCTTTGTTTTCATACCGACTGTCAGCTGATTGTTGTTTCCGGGCCCTATTCCGATCTGGCCGCGAATATAAGGTGTGAATTTCTCGCTGAATTTATAAGTAACTTTTGCTCCAACTCCATTTTCGAAATTACCATAATTGTCTACTAATTCATTTAAGACGTTAGCGTTAGGGGTGGACTGCTCTTTTAATAACTGGTTTCTGTATTCAGCAATTACAGAAAGTTTTCCTCGGTGATAGGTGGTCTGAAGCATCGTAGTTTGGATGCGATGATCATCAGCAAAATAGGGTGAGATCAGCTCGGACTGGATAACATCCGGTTGTTTTGCTTTTAGTCTATTTTGGTTATCGTACCGAAATCTAATCGCCCAATGAGGGGTTATACGATATTGAGCCTCAATACCATATTTTTTAACACCGCGCTGAGAAGCAACTTCTTCATTTGTAAAGAAAGGCCCGACCATTTGGTAATAACCCGAAATGTCAAGATTCTTAAGAGGTTTAGAGTCAGCTTTAATATAGTAAGCTTTATCACGTCCGTTTAGCGGATCATTTTTAACGAGTGATTGATTGATAAAATTAATACCACCATCGACTGAATATTCATGATCCATTAGAAGACCATTTGACTCGGCATATTCCATTCGGATTCGGGTATTATAAAAAGCTTTGATATCAGCGCTTATACCTCGAATCTTATTGGGAAATTCAGGCGAAAATGTTTTATCTTCTACATAGATACCGCCCAACCGAACATTGATCTCGTCTCCAAAAGCTAAGTGCCCTTTAATACCACGCGCGCCTACCCGCAAACCGTCGACAAAGGTAGTGCTGGATGGCATGTATTCATAATCTACGATTAGATAAACATCGTCTCCGCCTAAGATTAGGTTTTGAATTACCTGGTCATTTTCAACTACAGAAGAAAGAGGCTCTGTCAAAATAATACGGCCTTGAGGGTAATCAACTGTATAGTCTTTACCTTCGAAAAGATCACGCTCCTGAAGAATCATTTGGGTCATCCGGTCTCTAATCTGCACCTTGATCTTTTCGCTTCCTTGAATAACATCGACGTTTCTCAAATAATAGAGCGACCCCCCGGTACCTAAGAATTCGTTATGATCGGCTAATTGACGGGCTGTTGCATTAAAACCCGTGAGATCGACCTTGGGCTCACCATAAATGGTGGTTTTTGGCGACTCATAATGAACCTTGATACCGGATAGAGTGCGGTTATATTGCGCTAATTCGAAATCATCAAAAGCAGTATTAAAATTGCCCCATCTCAAGAAAGATTTATCGGCTTCGGCCATGATGTAGAAATTATCCTGACTGTTAAAGGCCTCGTAATCAATCGTGGAATCATCTCCGTAGGTTTGAAAGAAGTTAAAAGGGTTAAGATTTGTAAAAAGAACATTTTCTCCTGACTTGCCGTCGCTATCATAAGAAGTAGTGACTCGAAGCCAATCTTTCCAGCGAATACGGCTAAAGAGGGCCACTCTGCCATCAGGATCAATGCTACGATATTGGTCATCATTGCCCGTTGTATCGCGGTTATTATTGTATGAATTGAATGAAAAAGAGCCTTCGATCAAACCAACTAAGAAAAAGGAGGTGCTCTTTAAATTAACAGCGTCGTTATAAGTGAGGACATCGCCTTCGGCATTAGTCGTGCTGAGCAATAATTCGCTTTGTCCGGAGGGCAAAAAAGAATTATGAATAAAGGTACCGTCTTCTTCAACATCAACAGATTCATCGTTTATGTGAAGGTCGACCACCTCAGGATCTTCTAAAACTTGTCCAACCACCTTAACTGAGTGAAAGCTTTTATGAGATATGTCGCGTTTGCCATATCGAGCCATCTTGAAATAGCCGGCTGCGGGCATTGCAATTCCCGGAAAATTTTCTTCTCCGACTTGCATTGAGATCGTACGAAAAAGGTTTAGATCGGTCCAATCTTCTCTAAAATTACGGTCCCCCACCATTAGACGGTAGCTATAAACCTGATCACCTTCCAAGAGGTTACCGTTATTATCACGGCCATCCCATTCCACTTCTCCCGGGGGAGCGCCTTCACCGATACCCTCCCAGAGAACTTGGCCTACCGCGTTACGAACCTCAATCTTCCAGTGATGGATAATGGCATTGTAATTGGAACTCATGAAAAATCGAATGGGCCTTTTAGTTTGTCCATGAGCAATATAAACCATCGGGTTGTCAATACCGATATTAAGTTCGGGTGTCGCATTATTGTCTTCTGGAACCACGCGAAACTTAACGGCTTTTTTTAATTCTTCAGGGATCCGCTCTGATTCAGGAAGCTTTACCGCAAAACTGGCTTTAGCAAGAAGACCCTCGGTAACTTTAACGTAATAAGCTTGTTCTGTTACAAACTCGGAACCTTCTGGTAAAGTTAGCGGGTCAATTTTAACAACATGGCGGCCTGGCTTAACACCTGGAATGTGATATTTACCATCACGATCTGTTGTAATAACCATACCTTCTTCTGTAACAAGACGAACCATTGCGATACCTTCTTCGCCGGGGTCCTGCCAGCCATTTTCATTTTTATCATCATAAACTTTACCAATAATGGTGCCCAAATCAAAAAAAGGATCAGCGCTTATTCGAACAACAATACGATTTGAATCTGTAATTTGAATTTTATTAAGCGCATCTCGGGCGTAGAACTGGAATTCATAGCTGCGCCCTATCTGAACACCCGTGGTGGCATGGATAGGAACAGCAAAAGAGGAGGAGCCTCCCTGAGGAATGCTTCCCAAATTAAAAACGATTGACCCGTCCTGAACCAAAGCTGGGTTACCATTAACACGGACCGACTTATTAGGAAGGTCAAAACCGGAAGGAAGCTTGCCTACAATCTCAACACCATTTTCAAGAGGAAGCCCCCTTGTATTTGTCATTGTGCCCGAAATAATAAATGGCTGCCCTTTTGTAACGTTCCTGTGGCTCGAGGCTATTGTTAAACCGTCCGCACCAACCAACATGGTATCAAAATAAATCTGGCCTGTTCCCGCTCCAGTATCATCAACCAATACCAATACAGCTATTGCATAAGCAGCTGTTGGCGGCACGGTTGCTTTAAAGTTAAACGCCTGGGGTCCTCCGGTTGTTACTCTCGCCTGACCTGAAACAACTGTGTTCGGAAGGCCCGGCCATCGAATTCTAACGTCGGGAGTAGCCCCAACCGGAATATAGGCAATGTTCAACTGGTTATCGTTTATATCGTAAAATTCTAATTTTATTTCTGCTAAGTCAACTAAGCCCGCCGCGTCAAAACCTGAAAAACTATAGGCGCCCGACAGAGTAACCTCGCCGCCGCCCTGGACATTAAGCCTATCTGAAGTGACAAAGCTCCATGCAGCACCACCTGTCGCCTGATTTAAACAGTAAAGTACACGCTGTCCCGTATTAGCTGCGCCAAGAGCGCCAGGTATTGCTAAAAAGCCGCCGGCCCCTGTATTGTCGGCAATTTGGATGCTAGGCCGTGTTGCTGGAACACCAGCTCCGCCTGAACCAAAAGTCCACTTAGTAGCTGATCCGGCACCCGTAATAATATTGCCAGGCGTTCCAATTTCGAAATCGCCATTAGAAATAACCTGCTGCGAAAGAGGTGCTCCGGCAAAGGACGCTCCGCCAGGAATAAGCGGTGCTGCCATCGCCAAAACTAAAGCAAAAACTAGAAATTTCCTACTTTGCATACAATATTTTTTGCTCATATTAAAATCGATTATGCGAAATGTTGACACCAAATCTGAAGTCATTATTCACGTCAAAGGCAGGATCTACCTGCCCTGGTTGTGCCTTAGTGTGTTGGACGTGGCCGATACCGACATATTCAAAGAAAAGCTTCATCTTAAAGAGCCATTCGCGTTTTTCGTGACGCTTGTTCCTAAAAGGCATCCATCTGACACCCGCCAAGACAAAATACCGGTTCTCAAAATGAACGGGTATGTGATTGTTGTTGATCCATTCCCATCCCATATAGGGCATTACTAACATTTCATTATTAACGGGATTTTCAGGCAGTGGAATTCGCGGCCATTTAACACCTAAAAGGATGCGGGTGTTGGCCAAAAATGTATTGTAGCCGTTGTCATAGCCCAAGTATGAAAAGCCGGTTTTCCGAAAACTGTATTCACCAAAATATTCTCCCCACCAAAAATCAGATTTTCCTTCCTCAGGAATATCAATGCCCCATTCTTTAAAGACATCAACACCGGCCCGCCAATCGTGGTCGGGGCTAAACATAATAGGATCTTTAGTGGCATAGCGGTTTCCATAATCAATATACCCGCGTATATTTTTGATCCAGGCCGTAAACCAATGTTTATCAAAAAATTTCATCGATCTAAAAGGACGATATTCGGCACCAAACCTAGCAACCAAATTATTATCAAAATCTCTCCCGTCAGATGAAAAGGCAACGTTTCCTTCAATAAAAGGGTCGATGCTCGAACCGAAAGGCATCTTGACACCTCTTACACGGACACGATTCGCAAAAAACCCTACAAGATCATTGAAACCGCCGTAACTTAAATTGGTCGACCGCCAAGTTGATTCAAAAACTGACTGCCAGAGAAACCAGGGCTCATCAGGAGCCTTACCGGAAAATCGTTCAAGATCCATCTTCTCCCAAACATAAAGCGCCATCGCTTCTTCTACATTCCGGTAGCCGCCTCCATAAAGATCTTCATCCATCCCCAAAATAACTTCTTCCGGCTCTTCAAAAGGCACTCCGTTTTCCTGAAGCTCCGTAACAAAAGCATTGAAATTAACACCTTGTTTTTCGATATTGACCGCGAATTGATTTAAAGCCGCTTGGGCTTCCTTTAAGGTGGCAAAGGATCTCTGCCCCACCCAAAACCGGCTTATTGTTTTACCGTTTTGCAGCTCAAATTGAAGCTCGGGAATTTCAAGACCTTTATAAGGATGCAGTTTAATATGAGAATCGATATAAGCTTCCGCTTCTTCAAGGCTTGAAGTGTTTCTGAGAAGCTTGGATTTCACAAGATTCGAATCAAATTCAGTAATAATGGCTACATTGGAATTCCATTTTTCGTTGTAGGTTTCCTGCATCACAAAATCACGATATTCAAAAAGATCATATTTAAATTTAAAATCTTCCGAAACATAAAAGCTGTTACGAAATTCCGCCAAGGAATCGTCCATTGTTTTGGTATCAATATTGGTGGGTTTGGCAAAAAGGGCGGGCGTAAAAAGATAGAGCCCCAAAAACAAAAGAAAGGCCCCTGTCCTTGTGTATAAGCTGCTATTTCTCTTTTTCATTTTATATTATAGCTAATATCGGCTTTTCCGGATTGAACCTGAAGAATTCTTTATTACAGCATCAAGACCTGGCGCATATTATAAAGACCCGGCCTTTTGCCGCGCAAATAGTGAGAGGCTAAAATGGCGCCTCGGCCAAAAGCATCGCGAGAAGAAGCTCTGTGAGCCAACTCTACCCGCTCCCCATCCGCCATAAAGGCAACGGTGTGTTCTCCTACTACATCCCCTCCTCTAACCGCGTGGATCCCAATAGCTCCTTTTTTCCTTGCGCCTATAACACCTTTGCGGCCATAAACGCTTGAATGGGAAATATCAATCTTGCGTCCATCGGCTACTCGTTTTGCTAACTCTAAAGCGGTTCCCGACGGGGCATCCTTTTTATAGCGATGGTGAGCCTCCACAATT
>CAZLUT010000045.1:13978-16321 GCA_964562805.1 uncultured bacterium
GTGGTGCTTAATAAAAAAGCTAATTGAAACAAAACATTAACCCCAACGCTCATATTAGGCGCCATAACAATTGGGATTTTTTTAGCATGCTTTTTAATTTCTTTGGTTTCTTTAGCGGTAAGTCCGGTTGTTCCAATCACAATGGCCTTTTTATATTTAACACATGTTTTTACATTACGAAGAGTGGCCTTAGGGGAAGTAAAATCAATAACAACTTGCGCTGTTTTAATAGCAGCTTCTAAAGAATCCGAAATCAAAATTCCGGCCTCGGGCAAACCTACCAAAAGTCCTGCGTCCTGCTTGCAGGCAGGGTGCCTGGGGGTCTCGAAGGCTCCGGCTAATTTAACATTTGGATCTCTTAGCGCCATGGAGATTAATGTGCGTCCCATCTTGCCGTCCGCGCCGGCTATCACTACTTTTGTAGGTGATTTTAAAGCCATATTTGACTCCTATTTTTTGATTAATTTTAAATTTTGAAGAGTTGTTCTTAAAACAGCCAGGTTTTCCTTTTTCATCTCGCAAAGCGGCAGACGAAACTCACACTTTTTAATAAGACCCATCAAATGAGCTGCTATCTTTACCGGAATTGGATTGGTCTCGATAAAAAGATTTTTGTTCAGATCCAGCAATTCATAATGAATTTTCCGGGCAGACTCGATATCCCCATCCAGAAAAAGACGGACCATATCTGCCATTTTCTGAGGCACAATATTAGCGGCGACAGAAATCACACCCTTAGCTCCGATTGAAAGTAAGGGCAAAGTCAGGCCGTCGTCTCCCGAAAGAACCGTGATGTCGCACTTTTCCATAATCTGAGAGGCTTGCTCTAAAGATCCGCTCGCCTCTTTGATAGCAACAACGTTTTTAATGGCCGAAAGTCTAGCTATTGTTTCAGGTAAAAGGTTAACACCTGTTCTCGAAGGCACATTATAAAGCACCATTGGTATTGAAGATTTGTGGCATAAGGTCTGGTAATGACGAAAAAGCCCTTCCTGAGTCGGTTTGTTGTAGTAAGGAGTCACCACCAAAACACCGTCAGCTTTAATTTTTTCTGAATACTGGATCAGATCCAAGCCTTCGGCTGTATTGTTAGAACCGCAGCCGCAAATAACCGGCACCTTTTTCCCTACCATTTTCACAACATGCTTTAAAACCTGCTTGTGTTCTGCAACTGACAAAGTGGCAGCCTCGCCAGTTGTGCCGCACGGCACGATTCCGTCAGTTCCGCTTTCAAGATGAAAACGAATTAGGCTATCGATGGCTTTGAAATCCACCTTACCATCTCTGATAGGCGTAATAAGTGCAACCATTGAACCGCTAAATGACATTGCTTAAGCTCCCTTCAAATGTAAATTCGGCATTTCCTTCTAGTGTGACTTGAGAAATCGTTTCACCTTCTTGATTAAAATTAATTTTTAAAACCTCGCCGCTTTTCGTTTTGACATCAACCGGGGATTTGAGCAGTCCTGCCATTACGGCCACCACTGCCGAAGCAACCGAGCCGGTACCGCAAGCGAGAGTTTCCGCCTCAACCCCTCTTTCATAGGTACGAATCGAGAGTGATTTTGCACCGGTTTTTTTAACAAAATTAACATTAGCGCCGCGAGGCTGAAACTTACTGTGAAAACGAACTTCACGCCCTATTTCCCCCGCTTGCACCTCGTCCAAATTTTCTTCCACAAACGAAACCACATGCGGCACGCCCGTATTAATATGGTAATAAGGAAAATCCTTTTTGAATATCTTTAAATTTGCTATCGGCCGATACCCTTTGGGTTTCGTTAATTCAACCTGAACAGTCCAGGCATTAATACAGCTAGGAATAAGACCTGCTTTTGTTTCCATAACAAACTTTGAACTAAAACCCAAAATTTTGTGCGCAAAGAGTGCTGCGCACCTTGCTCCGTTGCCGCACATCTCCGCCTCGGAACCATCGGAATTTAAAATTCGCATGCGGATAGCCGCTTTTTTGGATTTTTCCATCAGAAGAAGGCCGTCGGCACCCACGCCAAACTGCCGGTGACAAACTTTTTTAGCAAAACTGGGAAGACCTTTTAAGAAAGGCTTTCTGTGGTCAATTACGATAAAGTCATTCCCTGAAGCTACCATTTTGTAAAAATTAATTTTTTTAGCCATTGCCCTTCATTTCCTTTTCTTTGCTAATTGGCCGGGTATTGTAACAAAGCATCTAATAAAGTCTTCAAAAAGGTTGTAATATTACATCAAGAAACAAGTCTTCTTGCGCTATTCTTCACCAGCTACAAGAGAGGCATACGATTCACGCTTACGAATAACTTTAGAGTTGCGGCCCTTCACCATCACCTCAGCTGCTCTGGGGCGCGA
>CAZLUT010000046.1:0-16266 GCA_964562805.1 uncultured bacterium
ACGGCCTTCTAAGCCGTAGGTCACTGGTTCGAATCCAGTCGGGCGTACCATTTTCCAAAAAAATATATAGCTTGCAATCTAAGGTTGTGTTCGGTCACTGGTTGCTCGCCATAAAGGCGAGCGTCTCATAAGGAAGATGAATTCTACTTTACTCTTCGAGCAACAGAGAGTTGCCTCGCCATAAAGGCGAGCGTCTCGTAAGGAAGATTATTCTATGCTGCCCTTTGGGCAGATGTGAGATCGAATCCAGTCGGGCGCACCAAGAAAAGTGTCAAAGTGGCAAAGAGTCAGAGCATCAAAGTAAAAATCAATAAAGAAACTGAATAAAAAAGATATTTTTGTGTATAATTACTTTTATTATATAAGGAGTAAAAGTGAATAATGTTCATAGTATTATTTTAGGTGGAGGACAGGGGAATCGCCTGTTTCCTTTAACTCGAGACCGGTCGAAGCCTGCAGTTCCCATTGGCGGCAAGTATCGTCTCATTGATATCCCCGTAAGTAATTCGATCAATTCAGGAATCGGCAGAATTTTTATTTTAACCCAATTTAATTCCGTATCTCTGAATCAGCACATTTCATCAACTTATCGGTTTGACTATTTTTCAGGGAACAGGGTTTATTTATTAGCCGCGGAACAAACGCTTGAAAATGCGAATTGGTTTCAAGGAACAGCCGATGCGGTTCGTAGACACATGGTCCACTATCATTGGAAGCCGGATGATGATGTTTTGATTCTTTCGGGCGATCATCTTTATCGGATGGATTTTCGCCAAATTATAAAATTTCATCGAGAGTGCAAAGCTGATTTAACCGTTTCAAATATTTTGGTGCCCGCTCGCATTACCCATCAATTTGGTCTTTTAAGAACAGACGAAAGTCATAAGGTGGTTGATTTTTTAGAAAAACCATCCAGTCCTGATTTATTAAATAATTTTAGGCCGAATGCCTCGATAGCAAAAGTTGCAAAACCAGATCATTATTTGGCCTCGATGGGAATTTATGTTTTTAAGGCAAAGGTTTTAGAAGAACTTTTAAACGGAAATGAAACAGATTTTGGCCGGGAAATTATCCCAAAAGCCATTCAGACCCATCAGGCTTACGGCTATTTATTTCAAGGGTATTGGCGTGATATTGGAACCATTCGCAGTTTCTATGAAGCCAATTTGGAATTAACGACAAAAAAGCCTCGTTTTTCATTTATTGCTCCTGAGGGGCCGATTTTTACTCACCCGCGGTTTTTAAGACCGTCAAAAATTGAGGGCGCCAAACTCTCAAATGTTTTGCTTTCTGAAGGGTGTAATATTTTAAATTCTGAGGTAGAGGATTCTGTTGTTGGTTTGCGTTCGGTGATCGGAAGACGAGTTAAGATGAAAAGAACCATCTTGATGGGGGTGGATGAATCATATTCGAGGGAAGGCGTTCTTCCGGGAGAAGGCCCCAGTATTGGCGATGGAAGTGTTATTGAGAATACCATCATTGATAAAAACGTAAAGATTGGGAAAAACGTAAAAATCCAAAACAAAAAAGGTATTGCTGATATTGATTCTAACAAATATTACATTCGGGACAATATTGTGATTATTCCCAAAAATACGGTTATTCCAGACGGTACAGTAATTTAGGTCTTTTATTTTTAAGAAAAAATGAAAACAAATAATTTAGATAACGATCAGTTTGTATTGCGTCAACTTAGTGTCGGTTTAATGCAAAATTTTTCATACTTAATCGCTTCTCGAAAAACGAAAGAGGCTATCGTAATTGATCCTGCCTGGGAAGTAAGCCAAATTTTGAAAGAAGCTGAAAGTTTAGGGCTTAAGATAAAGCATGTTTTTTTGACGCACACCCATTTTGATCATATGAACGGGCTAGAGAAATTATTGAAAAAGCGAAAGGCGAATGTCTACGTAAACGAAAACGAAATATCTCAAGTTAAAACAACTGCTGCAGATATTGTTCCGGTTAAAAACAATTCGGAGTTAGAGGTAGGAGGAATTCCGGTTAGATTCATTCAGACACCAGGGCATACAGCGGGTTCTCAGTGTATTTATATTTCCAATTTTTTGTTTACGGGTGACACCTTATTTGTTCATAACACAGGACGAACAGATTTAGATACCAGTGATCGTCGAGAGATGTTTCAAAGTTTACGGACACTTTCAGGCTTGCCGCCTGAGACGGTCGTTTTACCTGGCCATGATTATGGGCCGACTCCCACATCGACCATCGCTGAAGAAAACCAGAGGAATCCATTTGTTCGAATTCATGACTTAAACGCGTTTTTACAATCAGGATAAGGAGTGTTGTTGTGTCAGAAAAAATAATTCAGGTCGGGCATAGCCCGGATCCGGATGATGCTTTTATGTTTTATGGGATTCAGTCCGGCAAAGTTGATACCGAAGGCTATAAAATCGAACACGTGATTGAAGATATCGAGACGCTCAATCAGCGGGCCATAAGAGGCGAGCTCGAAGTGTCCGCGATTTCGCTACATTGCTACAGTTATGTTAGCGATCAATATTATATTTTGCCGTGCGGTGTTAGCATGGGAGATGATTATGGACCTGTTTTGGTAGCAAAACCCGGAATTAATCTTAATGATTTAAAGGGAAAGAAAATAGCAGCTCCTGGCCCCATGACAACAGCAGCCTTAGTTTCAAAAATGGCACTTCCTGAAACCGAACTTCACCATATGCCTTTTGACCAAATCTTACCGGCTATCGCAAATGATGAAATTACGGCCGGCATTTTAATTCATGAAGGGCAGCTGACTTATTCTCAGAATAAGCTAGTTAATCTATTGGATTACGGTAAGTGGTGGAAAGAAAAAACAGGACTTCCGCTTCCGCTTGGTGTTGATGTGATCAGGCGCAATATACCGGCTAAAAAAAGAGAAGTTCTTCGGAGGATTTTAACGGAATCTATCCAATACGCGCTGGATCATAGGCAGGAAGCCTTGCCTTATGCGCTTGAGTTTGGCCGGGGTCTTGACCCCGGGCTCGCGGATAAATTTGTAGGGATGTATGTGAATCATTACACTGTTGACTTTGGCGATACTGGCCGAGCCGCGGTCAAAAAATTATTAGAAGAAGCTTATTCAGCAAGATTGATCTCGAATCAATGTAAGCCGATTTTTAGCGATCAAGTGCCGCTTGATGAAAATTAATAGAATTTTTTTTTAATACCTTAAAATTAAATAGAGACTTTTAAGAGTCGCTTTATTACAATACCGGCCTTTATGCAAAAAACACTCGACCAATTACAATTAACTTCCTTGGAGATTCGTAAGGATATCATTCGGATGCTTCACCAGGCGGCTTCAGGCCATCCGGGCGGCTCTCTTTCTTGTATTGATATCCTAACAGTTCTTTATGAGAATTTCTTAAAGCATGATCCTAAGAAGCCTGATTGGGATGAGCGGGATCATTTTATCCTTTCTAAAGGTCACGCCGTACCGGCTCTTTACGGTATTTTGGCTTATACCGGCTATCTTCCAAAAGAAGAATTGATGACGCTTCGGCATATTGACTCAAGGCTTCAAGGACATCCGGATAAAAGCAGGTTCCCGGTTATGGAGGCGTCAACCGGTTCTTTGGGACAAGGGCTTTCGATCGGTATCGGGATGGCTTTAGCCGCTAAATTATCAAAAAAGAAATTTCACACCTATGTTTTAGCAGGTGACGGTGAGTGTCAAGAAGGTCAGATTTGGGAAGCGGTTGCATATGCGGGTTACAAGAAAATAAATGAACTTACCTTAATTGTTGATGAAAATAAATTTCAGTTAGATGCGGCGACAAGGGACATTATAAGTCTTGATCCTATGAAACGAAAGTTGGAGAGTTTTGATTGGGAAGTGGCCGTTATTGACGGTCATAATTTTAAAGAGATTCAAGAGGCATTAGAGGAGGCTCGAAAACCTCGCAAAGGTCCTTTTGCAATCGTTGCTCAAACCGTAAAAGGAAAAGGGGTTTCCTTTATGGAAAATAACAATAGTTTTCATGGTGTTGCTCCTAACGATGAAGAAACCGAAAAAGCATTAAAAGAATTGGATGAAGCGATTCTCAAAATAAAAGAAAAATCGGGGTGTGAGGTAAAATGACGCTCGAGAAAAAAATGGGACTCGCGACTCGTGAAGCTTATGGGAAAGCGCTTGTTGATATTGGACGTAAAAATCCCGACCTCGTTGTTTTAGACGCGGATTTGTCAAAGTCCACCAAGACAGAATTTTTTCTTAAAGAATTTCCGGATCGTTTTTTTAATATCGGAATTCAAGAGGCGAATATGGTAGGGATTGCGGCAGGGCTTGCTTCTTGCGGAAAGATTCCGTTTGCTTCCAGCTTCGCTTGTTTTGCTGTTTGTAAAACCTACGATCAGCTTCGGATGTCAGTCGCGTACCCTAATTTGAATGTTAAATTAGTTACTTCGCACGGCGGTATTAGCGTTGGCGAAGACGGAGCGAGTCAGCAATCAATTGAAGACGTTGGTCTGATGGTAACTTTACCTAATTTCATTGTAGCGGTAGCCTCTGATGAGACTTGCGCCTATAGCCTAACCAAAGAAGCTGCCCGGATTCAAGGCCCTGTCTACATCAGAACAGGCAGACCTAAGGCACCCGTTGTCCACAAGAAGGATCAGAAATTTGAATTTGGAAAAGCAATTCGCCTTAAGGAAGGGTCTGACATTAGTATTTTTGCGAACGGGCTTTTGGTATTTGAAGCTTTGGCGGCAGCCGAGAAGCTTGAGAAGAAGGGTATAAAAGCTTCTGTGATCGATATGCATACCATTAAGCCTTTGGATGAAAAAATGTTACTTGAAGAAGCTAAAAAAACTGGAGCATTTGTGGTCGCCGAAGAGCATCAAGTGTGGGGCGGATTAGGCGCTCATATCGCCCAGTTTGTTACTAAACACGCTCCAATCCCAGTTGAATGTGTTGGTATCAACGATGTTTATGCGGAATCTGGTAAACCAGATGAGCTTTTGAAAAAATATGGTCTTTCTGCTGAGGAAATAGAAAAAGCTGTCGAGCGGGCACTAAGTTTAAAATCGTAACTAGCTGATAAAGCAGGGTGGTCATGAAAGCGACACTTGATCTAACGATATTATTACCCGTATATAATGAGAAAGACAATCTAAGACCGCTTCTCCGAGAAATTCAAGCAGCCCTCAGTCCACTCAATAAAACTTACGAAGTTCTTTTTGTTGATGATGGCTCTCAAGATGGAAGTCTTGAGACTTTAAAGAAATTAGAAGAAGTGACACCTCAGGTTCGCGTTATTGCTTTAAATGGTAATTTTGGGCAAAGCTCTGCCTTCGGCGCGGGTTTCAGGGAAGCTAAAGGTTTAGCGATTGTTACCCTGGATAGTGATGGGCAGAATGACCCCGGGGATATTCCAAAATTGGTCACTGCGCTCGAAAAAGAAAATGCGGATGCGGTTTGCGGGTATCGGATGAATCGCCAGGACACCCAGCTTAAAAAGATAACATCACGTTTTGCTAATTGGGTGCGTAATAGCATTAGTCAGGACAGCATTAAAGATACGGGCTGTTCTCTTAAGATTTTTCGGCATGATGCGCTCGAAAAATTCTTCTATTTTAAAGGTATGCACCGGTTTTTTCCGACTCTAGTTAGAATTTCAGGCGGGAAAGTGGTGGAAGTGCCCGTTAATCATAGACAACGCTTCAAAGGGGAGTCAAAATATTCGACAAGAAACCGGTTGGTTCACCCCTTCTTGGATTTGCTAGCAGTCAGATGGATGAAAGATAAATGGCTTCGTTACGAAATTAAAAAGGTTCAAAATAAATGATAAACAAAATTTGGTTAATCGTGGGTTTCTCAGCGCAAGCGCTTTTTTTTGGACGCTGGCTGGTGCAGTGGATTATTACTGAGAAAAAAAAGAAAAGCACTATTCCCGTAGCTTTTTGGTATTTGAGTCTGGTTGGAGGATTGATGCTTTTGGCTTATGCGATATATCGGAGGGACCCGGTTTTTATTTTGGGCCAAGCATGTGGTGCTGTCATTTATTTAAGAAATCTTTATTATATTCAAACACATAAGAATAAAACGATTCCGGGTGAGTAGCGCCATCAGATTCTTATTTATTTTCTTTTCTCAATTAAATCTTTCAAATAATATAAAGCTATGAATCGAAAAGTTTGCTGGATATTCTTTATTGTTTTCGCCTGTTTTCTGATCTTCAATCAGCTGGGCGCCACTCCGTTAATGGAGCCTGATGAAGGCCGCTACGGAAATGTTTCTGAGGAGATGGTGAGTTCTGGGGACTGGCTGGTACCTCATAAGAATGGTTTTATCCATTTTCATAAACCCCCCATGACTTATTGGTGGATGGCGCTTTCTCAAAAAGTTTTTGGTTCTAATGAGTGGGGAGTTCGTATTCCTAACGGCTTATTTGCAATCGGTATTTTGCTGCTAGCGGCAGGCATTGCAAGACGCCTCTGGAATGATGACGTTGCTCTTTTAACAAGCATGATTCTTTTGGCAACCCCCTTGTTTATCTTCATGGGGCATCTCGCTACAACTGATATAGGGCTTTTGTTTTGGGTGATGCTGGCAATTTTTAGCATTGTTTGGTATCGGGCAGGACGAAGCTCTTTGTTTCTTTTTTTGTCATACCTGGCAATGGGGTTTGCGATGGCAACAAAAGGACCCATCTGCCTTGTTTTATTTTTTGCCCCCGTCATCCCTCTTTTAATATTGATAAAAAAAGAACGCAAATCATTTTTTTTAGTTCATTTGATAGGGTTCATTGCTTTTATCGGAATTGGTTTTTGGTGGTATGTGTGGGCTATTTTGCGTTATCCGGGACTTCTCGATTACTTCCTCTTTTTTCAAACAGCAGATCGTTTGGCAAGCAAGACCCATCACTACCAAAGTATTTTTTATTATATTCCGGTTGTATTGGCTCTATTTTTCCCTTGGTCCGTTTATCTGATTCCAGGTGGCTGCGAAGCAGCGAAACGCGGGAGCGATCGCTTTGAAAACAAGGCAGGAAAATGGCTCGGTTCGTGGGCGCTTTTAATATTTGTTTTTTTCTCGGTAATTCCATCCAAATTGGCTAGCTACATGCTGCCGTTAAGTGTTCCGGTGAGTCTTCTTGTCGCTAATTATTTTTACCGGAAGTTTACAGTAGAAAACATTAAAGATCGTTTTTTTATTGGGACATCTTTCGCAACAAGTATAATTTTTTGGGCCGGTGGTATCGGGCTTGGGATTTACGTCAAATTTTTTCTACACGAAAGAATCGCTGGATTTGAAATTATGTTTTTTATTCTGGCATTTATATTATCTCTAGCGGGTCTTTTACTTTTTTATCTAACCCAAAAGAAAAAAACATTAATGATTTTAATGGTTTTGTTGGGAACAATGTATTTGGTTGCCTTTACCATTTGGCAGACAGGGCTTCCACGCGTTGGGACTTATAAAAACGTGCGACCCTATGCTCGAAAAATTATTGAGTTGCGTGCTGAAGGTGAGCCGGTCGTTGCTTATCGAAAACTCTTTCTAGGACTCCCGTTTTATCTTAAAGAGCGCGTTGTCGTGATTGGGACCAAAACGGAATCAAAATTTGATACCTTAGAAGAAAAAGAAGGTTATTTTTATAAAGACCCGGAAGCGATTAAACCTTTCATAAAGGCAAAAACACCTTGCTTTATCCTGACCAAAGTGTCGGATTCTAGGGAGTTGAATGAAAAATACGGCAAAGAACTTACTGAACTTATGCGAAGCCCGAAAGTCGTGTTGTTTCAAACAAAAGAAAGATAACAGTCAATGAAACAATTTACGGATTATTTGAACTATCTGGTTTTGCGGGTAATTGTTTTCTTGATTAATTTAATTCCGCTGAAACTAGCTCAGCGCATCGCTAGTTTCGTGGGATTGCTTCTATATAAGATTCTCAAAAAAAGAAGGCTTGCAACGTTAAATAATTTACGGGAAGCCTTTAAGAGCGAAAAAAGCGAAGAAGAGATTGTCAGAATTGCCAAAAAGTCATTTCAAAATATGGCAATGATTGCGCCTGAATTTCTGAAGATTCGAAAATTGGCATTTCGTCTAAGAGAAATTATGCCGGTGGAGAAAGACAAAATTGTCTGGGATGTCTTAGCCGAAAAAAGAGGGGTTGTTTTTTTAATTTTTCATATTGGAAATTGGGATTTTTTGGGTGTCGAAGCCGCTCGAATGGGTTTTCCGATAAGCGCTATCGGCAGGCCGCTTAAAAACCCCTACGTCTATAACTACGTAAGAGACACCCGGGCTATTACGGGAATGAAAAATATTGATAAAGACGGTGCTCTTAAAGATGCGATTCGTGCTTTAAGAAGAGCCGAGTGTGTTGCTGTTCTTTGTGATCAGAATGCGGGAGCACGACACCCTAAGGTGCCTTTTTTTGGAAGACCAGCGCATACTTTTAGCACTCCGGTAACACTCGCCCTGCAAACAAATTCAGAAATTGTGCCTGTGACTTGTATTCGAAAAGGATGGGGAAAATTTTATTGTGAGGTGCATAATCCGGTCGCGTTACTTCGAGGAGAAAAAACAGAAGAATTATTGTTTGAGAATATGAAGAGAATGAATGAAGCTATTGAACATATTATTCGAAAAAATCCTGATCAATGGCTCTGGATGCATAATAGGTGGAAACTCAAGCGTTAATATTAACGCTAGTCGTTAGTTGTTAGTAATTAGTTGATAGTAGCTAAGGTGCTTCCGGCGGATTTTCTAACCACTAACCACTATTCACTAGTTATATCGCCTTCCTTTCCATTGATAACCGCGCGGCTTAATACCTAGGAGCCCTGACCTTAAACCAATCAAAAGCATCAAACTAATCGATAGAGGATGAAGCCATATGCTAAGACCAGATTGTTTGAATTTAACTGCAATTAACGACCGGAAAAGAAGAATTAAAAGAACTTGTATCATTACAAGAAGAAAAGCTGCGTGGTTTGGGGCTATGAATAGAAAGTGGAAAATAAAATAAAAAGGCATAACAAAAAGCAAAAAGTATCCAATTAAAAAGCCCGCCCAAAGGAAATAATTAGAAAGAAGAGCTTTAAATAAATTCTTGCTGTAACCATGCCAAATTTCCCCAAAGTTATCATACATTTTAGAAGCTACATATTTTGAAACATCAATACAATCCAGTCTAAGTCCCGCTTTTTTGATATTAAGAGCCAAAGCCATATCTTCATTTATTAAGCTTTTAATGGAGCTGTGGCCGCCAGCTTTTAAATAAGATTCTTTTTTGAAAAAAAGAAAAACGCCTGAACCCATCGAAATGATAGGAAAGCGATTATTGGAGAGGTGCCTTAGAGGGAGGAATCCCAGAAAAATAAAATAAACATTGGGTACGATCAAGCGTCCCCAGAAAGAGGGGGACCAAAGTCTTGGAAAACCGGTTAAAAGATCGGTTTTTTTCGAGAGACAACACTTCAAACTTTTTTCTAACAATCCCGGTTGAAAATCAGTGTCGGCATCAGTAAATAAAAAATAGTCACCTTGGGCTTCCTCGGCCAGCTGGTGGCAGGCGAAATTTTTTCCGGTCCAGCCGGGAGGTAATGCCTTGCCCTTTAGATAGCGGATATTGGGATATCGGCTTGCAAAGTGTTTAACAATTTCAGCAGTTTTGTCGCTTGATTGATCATCTAAGACTAATATTTCGTAGTTCGCGTAGCTTTCTTTTAAAATTGATTCTAAAGTAGAAGTGATGTGGCTCTCTTCATTACGGGCCGGAATTAATATTGATATTTTAGGAATTGAGAGTAGGGTAGGGACTTGAGTTTTCCGATTTCTTAAAAAAATAAAATTGGGGCAAGCTATAGCGAGGAAACCAAAGCTTAAAACTGATAAAATAATAATTTGATATAGATTTTCCATAGACAAGAGATTATATCGATTTCGGAATTAAAAAGGTAAAACCATTATTTAAAAAAATGAAAAAGAGCCAAAATAATAATCCAGAGCTGAAAACAGGCGATACATTTGAAACGATCATTTCCTCAGTTGCTTTTGGGGGTGAGGGTGTAATTCGGCATGAGGGTTTTGTTTTGTTTGTTCCGGACGTGATTTCAGGAGAAAAAGTACGCGTTCGGATAACGGAAGTTAAAAGATCTTTTGGAAAAGCAAAGCTAGAAAAAGTGATTGAATCGTCGCCGGAACGAACCGAACCCCGGTGTGAAGTTTATGGGCGTTGCGGTGGATGTCAATATCAGCACATCTCTTACCCGGCCCAAATCAGATTAAAAGAGACCCAGCTTCGGGAGACCCTTCTGCGGATAGGCGGCATTTCTTTGGATAAAAAGTGTCAGCCGATACAGTTTTCGAATAATCCCTATGAATATCGAAATTCAATTACTTTGGAACTTCGGCGAGGGAAAGGAAAATGGAAATTTGGATATTGGGGTCAGGACAATAAAACTTTTATTCCTATTAAAAAATGCCCCATTGCAACCTCTAAAATCAATAAGTCGCTTAAAGATATTGATGAGATTTTAGAAGATTTTGAACTGCCAGAAAAAATCAGAGAAATTACAATTAAGGAAGAGGAAGCTAGGGTTCTATTTTTTCCCCGATACCAGAAACCTTATCAATTTAAATCCAAAGAAACTCTCAAATATAAAGATCAAAAAATTAATCTTTTTTATGGTCTTAATTCTTTTTTTCAGGTGAACCCCCGGTTAATTCCCAATTTGATTCAATTGGCACGCGAGGGATTCCAGGACGGACCCCGGGAGATCTTGTTTGACTTGTATGCGGGTTCTGGGCTCTTTTCGATAGCCTTAGCACACCAGTTCGATCAGGTAGTGGGAATCGAGGTTAATTCAGAGGCTTTTAATTATTTTCAAAAAAATATCAAAGAAAATCGGTGTCAAAATGTTGTGCCGGTAAAGGGATCGGTGGAAGCCCGGATTTCAGATGCTTTCCATAAGTCTAAAACGAAGAAAAAGTGTGTTTTGATTGATCCGCCGCGGGAAGGATTGGCGGGGAGTGTTTCCGAGTTTTTAGTTAAAAATCCGGTCGAAAGGCTTGTTTATGTTTCTTGTAATCCGGCTACTTTGGCGCGGGATCTTAAAGCGTTGAAAGAAGAGTATACAATTCGAAAAATCACGCCCCTTGATATGTTTCCTCAAACAAAGCATTTGGAAGTAGTAGCAGTCTTAGATCTAAGATCTAAGATCTAAGGTATTGTATTGTCTATTGTTTATACATTGAATTTGCGACATAATTAGCCAAAAAGAGGAGGGGACGTGACAATAGGAAACGCAATAGTTGGTCAATCAGGCGGATGTACAGCCGTTATCAATCAAAGCTTAGCGGGTGTTATTGAGGCAGCTCGGAAATCCAGGAAAATCAAGAAGCTTTGGGGAATGCGGCATGGAATTCGGGGTGTTTTGAATAATGATTTGATTGATCTAAGTAAAAAGTCTCCTAGTTTAATCAATGAAATTAAAAATCTTCCATCTGCGGCTCTCGGCTCAGCTCGTTACCGCTTAAAACCAGGTGATGAAAAACGTATTTTAAAACGGCTCAAGGCTCTTAAGGTGCGGTACTTTTTTTTAATTGGAGGAAATGATACGGCTGAAACCTTGCATCGTATCAGTATTACGACAAAACAAATAGGTTATGATCTTAAAGTTATTCATATTCCTAAAACAATCGATAATGATTTAATAGGAACTGATCATTGTCCCGGATTTGGATCGGTTGCCCGGTTTGCTGCAATCGCTACCCAAGAGGCAGGTCTTGATACGAAGGCGATGCGGCATGTAGACCCTGTTAAAATTATTGAATTTATGGGGAGAAATTCCGGTTGGATTACAGCCTCCTCAGCGCTTTTAAAAAAATCAAAGCAGGATCCGCCTCATATACTAATAATTCCCGAAATGGCTTTTTCAGAAAAAGAATTTGTTCGAAATGTTAAGAAGTGTTTAAAGACCGTTGGTTTCTGTGTGATTGCTATTTCTGAAACCATTCGAGATCAGAAAGGCCGAAAAGTAGGAGCTCGCCTGGAGGGTATTTTAAAAGATTCTTTTGGCCACCGTTATGTTGAGGGGGCAGCTCATCAATTGGCTAAGATTATAGAAAAGAAATTAAAGGTAAGAGCCCGGTTTGACAAGCCCGGCACTATTCAGCGAATGTCGATACCCTATATTTCTAGTGTTGATCAGAGAGAAGCCTTTCAGGCCGGTTTTCAAGCGGTCAAATGGGCGTTAGGCGGCTTAACCGACGTGATGGTTGCTTTTAAAAGAAAGTCAGGCAGAAAATATGGAATTACCTATGAGCCGGTTTTGCTTGAGAAGATTCCACACGAAGAGCGGTATATGCCGGCTCATTTTTTAACTAGGAATAAAACAATGATAAGCCCCGCATTCAGCAAATACGCGTTACCCCTTATCGGAGGAAAGCTGCCAAAATTTTCATCGCTTTCTTGAAATTGGCTGAGTGCGTGACGATTAAATATGGATGTGTTAAGATTTTTAGCGCTTAAAAGCTGAGATTCGGAGGAATTAAAAACAATAGAGGATTAAGGAGATGAGCATGGCGATTAAATTTATTCGGCGGATGAAGACATTTAATAGAAGGCAATTTGTGCGGGTTCGAATTAATTGTATCGTTAAATTTAAAGTAAACAATTCCGGTAAGGAAGTTGGGCGTTTAACGAACCTGGTCGACCTTTCCGAAGGCGGAATTAAAGTCAATACTTTTGATGATAGATTAGCGCCCAAGACTCAAGTGCATTTAGAATTCCAGTTACCGGGAGTAGAAAGGTCTGTGGTAGCCAAAGGAGATGTTGTTCGTTCGTATCAAAAGCGTAAGGGTTCCTATCAGGCGGGAGTTTTATTTAAGGAGATTAGCCGGGAAGATATAGAAATTATCAAGTCCTATATCAGCGCAAGGAAAAAAAAGTAGCAGTATTTCGGCTATTAACTTTTTTAATGAGATTTCAGTCTTTTCTTAAAATAAGCTTATTCATTGTTTTGCTCGGTGTTTTTCTGGCCGCTGGATGTGCGGTTCCCAGTCAAACAACGTCACTTTATATCGGTGATACAGCTGACCCTGAATATCAGATTTTATGGGATGCAGCCAATAAGGTTACCCAAAAATATTTTAAAACTTATAAAAAGAATTTCAAAAAAGGACTTATTATTACTGAGCCAAGAATTGATCGTGATGCTTCAGGCAAGGAAACAAAACGGGCCTTCATTACCATTAAACAAATTCCACAAGGCTACGATGTAAAAGTTGAGGTGCCCTACTTATTGTATGATCGATATGAAAATGTTTATCAGGATGAGTTGAGGCGCGGTAAGCGTGTTTTGATTGTAAAAAGGAAAAAGCTGAAACCGGCTTCAAAGACTGACGTTTACATGGAATCTCTCTTGCGGAGTGAAATCCTTAAAAAAGCCGGAACTAACCACTAACCACCAACAACTAGCCACTACATTATGCCGCGCTTAAAAATTGCTATTGCTCAAATCAATCCTATCGTTGGAGATTTCCCCGGTAATTTCGAGAAAATTAAAGCTAAAATTAATGAAGCAGAGAAAAAGGGGATTGACTTAATTATTTTTTCGGAACTTGTGATTTCAGGTTATCCCGTCTGGGATTTAGCGAATAAAACGAGTTTTATAAGAGCGGGTCTTAAGAGTTTAAGAAAAATCCAAAGTTTAAGCCGATCCAAAGAGTTGGGGATTGTTGTCGGGTTTATTGATTCAAACCCTCGAGGCGAAAAAAGCTATAATGCCTTAGCTTTTATCCACCGCGGCAAAGTTCTTCACAAACAGTATAAAATGCTACTTCCGAATTATGACGTTTTTTTAGAGCAGATATTTTTTGAGTCCGGCGGAGAGCAAAAACCGTTTAAATTTAAAGGTATAAAAATTGCGGCAAGTATCTGCGAAGATATTTGGGATGATCATTATCTGATTAAGCCGATTTCTAAGATTAAAAAAAATGGCGCTCGGCTTTTGATTAATATTTCGGCTTCGCCCTTTTATTCGAAAGTAGCTCGAGTCCGCTCGAGTCATCTTTCGAGGAAAGCCTCACAGTATGGAATTGCTATTGTTTATGCCAACCAGATAGGCGGACAGGATGAGCTTATTTTTGACGGCCAAAGTTTAGCGTGTGATGAGCGGGGAAACGTTTTTTTTAAAGCTCCCGCTTTCTGTGAAGGTGTCTTTGAGTTTGATTGGGCCCCGGGCGATAAGAAAGAAAAAATTTTAAAGTCAAGTCAGATAAAGCCGGCTCAAAATATTTACAAGGCGTTAGTTTTGGGCTTGAGAGATTATGTTAAAAAAAATAATTTCTCAAAAGTAGTAATTGGCTTATCGGGCGGTATTGATTCAGCATTAGTGGCTTCCTTAGCATATGATGCGTTGGGTCCTAAGGCGATTTTGGGAGTTTCTCTGCCCGGACCTTTTTCTTCGCCAGGGAGTGTGAGTGACGCTAAAAAGTTGGCACGGAATTTAAACATTGAACTCCGGACAATTTCTATTAAATCGCTCTATAAGCATATCAAGGGAACAAAAAAATTTCCTAACCGAGTTACTCTGGCCGAAGAGAATTTGCAGGCAAGATTAAGAGCGCTTGAATTAATGTATATTTCTAACCGGGAGAACAGGCTGCTTTTGACGACGGGTAATAAATCAGAAATGGCGATGGGTTATTGTACTCTGTATGGTGATATGTGCGGCGGGTTGGGAGTTATTGGCGATGTCTATAAAACTCAAGTTTATGAACTTGCTCACTACCGCAATGAAATGAGTCCGGTGATTCCGGAGGAAACATTAAAGAAAGCACCCTCTGCTGAGCTGAGGCCCAAGCAGAAAGATTCTGATAGTTTGCCGCCTTATGAAGTTTTAGATAAGGTTATCTATTATTATGTTGAACAAAATTTAAGTTTAGCTGAAATTCTAAAAAAAGTTAAAGGCCGTATTTCTAGAACGCTGATTTCAAAGGTTATCCGCGCGGTCGATCATAATGAATACAAAAGAAGGCAAGCGCCCCCAGTCTTGAAAGTCACCCAGAAAGCATGGTTTGGCAGGCGAATGCCAATTACCAATTCCTTCCAAGGAATTTAAAAATGATGGATTATCAGCTTAAAATAGGTAGAATGCTCAGCATGAAACGAGGAATTTATATATTACTATTTGGAATTCTTGCGCTAACGGTTATTTCGGCCTGTTCAAAAACAGATAAGGTTATTGAAGAAAATCTAGGTCAAGCAGAATACCCCTTGCCTCAGGTGGTTAGCCCTGTTGTTGCACCGGTTGCGGAACCTGTTATGGAAACAACTGATGAAGTTTTGAAGGAGCGAACCCTTAAGGATACTACTCGCCCCGGAAAAAAAGGCGGGTATAGGGCAACTTTATTTCCAAAAAGTGACTCAGAAACCCAAGATGGAACGGCCTTTAAGTTGAGTTGGTAAAACCTCACCATTTTTATATTAGGCAGATTCCTTTTTTAATACTCGAGAGCGAAAAAGGTATTAGGGCTATCTGCCTGAATCGTTCTAAGAAGTCCTGTTGTAGGGGTCGTGAAGCCCAGAAATTAAAAAAAGAAATCAAAGAATATCTTTCCGGAAAACGTAAAACATTTTCGCATTATGCTCTTAATTTTAATTCAATGAGTCTGTTTGGAAGGAAAGTTTTAAAAGAAACCTTAAAAATTTCTTACGGTAAAACAGCAACCTATTCCGAAATTGCCAAGAGGGTCAAAAGCCCGGCCTCAGCCCGAGCTGTTGGGAATGCTTTGAATAAGAACCCCTATCCAATTTTAATTCCCTGTCACCGCATCGTTGCTAAAGACGGTAAAGGAGGAGGGTTTTCTTGCGGTAAGAGAATTAAGCGGAGGTTATTGGAGCTCGAAAGTGTTTAAAACTCAAAAATTTCTTTTTACTTATTGTTTAGTGATCTCGGTGGGAGCTCACGGAGTGTTTTTTGGCACCTTGGATGCTTATAATTTTCTGCACCAATCTTTTTCTGAAAAAGCTTACCCGACAATCGAATTAGTAAGTTTTAAGCGCTCGGCTAAGAGTAAGGTATGTCAAGATGCAGCTAAAGAAAATAAGATTCAAATAAAAGAAGACGAACCAAAAAAAACCAAAGCACCGGTTCGAAAAGAAGAATGGGATGAGAGAAAAGTACAAAATGAGCTTGCTCGTGAACTTAAAGAATTTAAAACGGAAGCTAAACGTAAAATGTTCCTTACCTATTACAAGTATCTGAGCTTGGCTATTCGGCAAAAATTAG
>CAZLUT010000047.1:0-16076 GCA_964562805.1 uncultured bacterium
TTAAATGATGGCTGCCTCTAAGCCAACATCCTGGTTGTCTATGTATCTCTACATCCTTTCCCACTTAGTTTCAATTTAGGGACCTTAGCTGATGGTCTGGGATCTTTCCCTCTCGCCGACGGCGCTTATCCGTCGCCGACTGACTGCTATGATACGATGCTCGGCATTCAGAGTTTCATTGGGTTCAGTAGACTGGTAGGTCCCCTAGCCCATCGAGTACTTTACCTCCGAGAATTAATAACATAACGCTAGTCCTAAAACTATTTCGAAGAGAACCAGCTATTACTGAGTTTGGTTGGCCTTTCACCCCTTGCCACAGTTCATCCAAACGCTTTTCAACGCATACTGGTTCGGACCTCCACTCGGTGTTACCCGAGCTTCATCCTGACCATGGCAAGATCACTCAGATTCGGGTCTATTAAAAATGACTTAGTCGCCCATTTAAGACTCGCTTTCGCTGCGGCTCCATGCCATAAGCACTTAGCCTTGCCACATTCAATAACTCGCCGGATCATTATGCAAAAGGCACGCTGTCACCCATTCCTCTTGCGAGGCATAGGGCTCCAACCGCCTGTAAGCCTATTGGTTTCAGGTTCTATTTCACTCCCCTTACAGGGGTTCTTTTCAATTTTCCCTCACGGTACTAAGTTCGCTATCGGTCACTGTCTAGTATTTAGCCTTAGGAGGTGGTCCTCCCGAATTCCTATCTGTTTTCTCTTAGCAGATAGTACTTGGGAATAAAGCTAAGAAGTCACATCACCCTTTCGCTTACAGGGCTATCACCTTCTTCGGCAGAGCTTTCCAGCTCATTCAGCTAAAGTGATATGAATCTTCCTTCCGGTCCCCTAAATGCCGGACACTTCATCCCATGACCCCCCAGATACAAAGGTTTAGGCCTTGGCATATCTGAGGTTTAGGCTGTTCCGCTTTCGCTCGCCACTACTTACGGAATCGATTTTTCTTTCTTTTCCTGAGAGTACTAAGATGTTTCAATTCTTCTCGTCTAACCGCCTCACCCTATGAATTCAGGTAAGGATTATCAGGTTCATCGCCTGATAAGGTTGTCCCATTCGGAGATCCCCGGGTCAAAGTGCGTTTGCAACTCACCGAGGCTTATCGCAGCTTACCACGTCCTTCATCGTCTTACAGTGCCAAATCATCCACCAATGGCTCTTAATAGCTTGACTCAAGATTTAATAACTCTATATAAAATTGTAATTTTCCCAAACAAAAAACAATTGTCAAAGATCATAAGTTTTGGGCACGCTGCCCAAAAACAAAATGTATTTTCCGGCTCACCAACCCCTTCCACCCTTATTTGGTGGAGATGAGGGGGATCGAACCCCTGACCTTCGGAATGCAAATCCGACGCTCTCCCAGCTGAGCTACATCCCCACATAAGGGATCGGGTTTCAATGGTGGGCCCTGATGGACTCGAACCATCGACCCCAGCGTTATCAGCACTGTGCTCTAACCACCTGAGCTAAGGGCCCTTCACGAGCCATAAAAAAAGTAAATGCCAAGAATTGTGTGTTTTCAGAGTCAATTATTACACCTTATACAATGTCCAGACTGAATCGATATGGTGTTATCGAAACAGCTTAGCCTGAACAAGGTCTACTTTTACTCCTTAGAAAGGAGGTGATCCAGCCTCACCTTCCGGTAAGGCTACCTTGTTACGACTTAGTCCTCCTCATAAACCACACCTTCGAAGCATTCCTCCCTTGCGGGTTAGAATAACAACTTCGGGTGCATTCTACTCGGATGACTTGACGGGCGGTGTGTACAAGACCCGGGAACGTATTCACCCTGCCGTGACTTATGCAGGGTTACTAATGATTCCAGCTTCATGAAGGCGAATTGCAGCCTTCAATCCGAACTGAGGCTGGTTTTTTGGGATTGGCTCCACCTTACGGTATTGCAACCCTTTGTACCAGCCATTGTAGCACGTGTGTAGCCCCAGATGTAAGGGCCGTACTGACTTGACGTCATCCCCACCTTCCTCCGCGTTGTCCGCGGCAGTCTCCCTAGAGTTCCCGGCCGAACCGATGGTAACTAAGGATGGGGGTTGCGCTCGTTGCGGGACTTAACCCAACACCTCACGGCACGAGCTGACGACAGCCATGCAACACCTGTGTACCAGTCCCGAAAGGGAAAGAATGTATTTCTACAAACCGTCCAGTACATGTCAAATCTGGGTAAGGTTTCACGCGTATCGTCGTATTAAACCACATGCTCCACCATTTGTGCGGGTCCCCGTCAATTCCTTTGAGTTTCAATCTTGCGACCGTACTCCCCAGGTGGGGTACTTAATGCGTTAGCTTTGGCACTGAAAGGTTTAACCCCTCCAACGCCTAGTACCCATAGTTTACAGCTAGGACTACCGGGGTATCTAATCCCGTTCGCTCCCCTAGCTTTCGTTCCTCAGCGTCAGAAAAGCTCCAGAGAGCCGCTTTCGCCACCGGTGTTCCTGATGATATCAACGCATTTCACCGCTCCACCATCAGTTCCGCTCACCTCTAACTTCCTCAAGCCAAGCAGTATCGGGCGCAGTTCCTCGGTTGAGCCGAGGGATTTCACACCCGACTGACTTGGCCGCCTACGAACTCTTTAAGCCCAGTGATTCCGAATAACGTTCGCGCAGTTCGTGTTACCGCGGCTGCTGGCACGAACTTAGCCTGCGCTTCCTCTGCGGATCGGTCAATACCGAAGTAATTTCCTCCCCACTGACAGCGGTTTACAACCCGAAGGCCTTCATCCCGCACGCGGCGTCGCTCCGTCAGGCTTTCGCCCATTGCGGAAGATTCTCGACTGCAGCCTCCCGTAGGAGTCTGGGCAGTGTCTCAGTCCCAGTGTGGCCGGTCAACCTCTCAGTCCGGCTACCCGTCATCGCCTTGGTAGGCTTTTACCCCACCAACAAGCTGATAGGATATGGACCTCTCCTCGAGCGGAAGCACCATTTATCCTGAAATCCGAAGATAACAGAAACTATCGGGTATTAGCAGTCCTTTCGAACTGTTGTCCCCGTCTCGAGGGTAAGTCATCCATACGTTACTCACCCTTTCGCCACTTTACTCACTCCCCGAAGGGAGCTTTCTCGTTCGACTTGCATGCCTAATCCACGCCGCCAGCGTTCGTTCTGAGCCAGGATCAAACTCTCCATAAATAAAACTTGATCGCTGAACTCACACAAATTCTTGGCACAACTTTTCAAAGAACTTCTAGATAATCCAATCAGGGGGATTACCAAAAAAAGCATCACGGGCATCAGGGTCGATACGGGAAAATTCCCTCGTATGTATCGAGCCTGATAGCCCTTGAAGAAGAAGTTTTTCTTACATAAATAATGTATAAGAACGATTTATAAGAGCTCAGAGCTCTCCCCTAATTAAAAGGGCGGAAAGTATATGTATCTGACCTACCTGTGTCAAACATTTATTTCAAATAAAATATACCATGTTTTTTGGCCCTTTTCGAGCTTACCACCTAAGTCTACTAAGGACCAATATCCCACCTTCTTTAGGTGAAGGAATAGTTAGTTACGGATGGAATTAAAGAGAACTTTAGGGGATATTTAACCCCACCTAACCTCCCCTTAAACTAAGGGGTTTTTATTTAACCCCACCTAACCTCCCCTTAAACTAAGGGGAGGAAGTCTATAGGCGATCCCCCTTTTTTTTAGATTAAGAGGAGTCATGGGAGTTAACTAAATTTGTGATCGCTCTTTGATACTAGGAGGTCCTGTGCTAAATTACTTATTATGAAACAAATCGCTTTAGCTTTACTTATATGCGCGGCATTCACTCCCCTATCCTTCGCTGAAGAAGCATCTTTCCAGATCTTCGGAGTTCAGTTCGGTGACATAAAGGCTGAGGTTAAAGAAAAAATCACAAAACATTTTGGGCTTGCTTCTTTTAACAAATACCACCGATACACAATAGAAAATGGTAAGTATCGTATTCTTTTTAAATATGATGATATAGATGAGGGGCTAAACCGAATTCAAATATATGGCACCCACTTTAAAGCGAAAGAATTTAGGATCCGTGGAAAACGTGAATGGGAAGACCTTAGTAATTTAGCAACAGAACATCTCGGAGAAGGTTTTGGAAGTTTGCCTTTTTTACCTCATATTAAAAAAGGCAGAAATAATTTTTTTAAAGATTGGATTCGAAAAAATGTGCGCGCTGATTTAGGAATTCAATTGGACGAATATGGTTACTACGTAGAATTAATAATACAAGATACAAAAAACACAAAGCACAAAGCACAAAGCACAAAATAAAAACGTTAAGCAACAAGTGAAAACTCACGGACTCACAAAGCTAGGTTGGATAGCTGTTTTTCTTGCTATCGGCTCCTCTAATCCGATCGGCATTAAATTCGCCATAAATGCTGGGTGGCCGATTTTTATACTGGGCACTTTAAGAATGTCGGTTATTGGCCTCTTTTTTTTCACATGGTGTCTCTCGCTCAAGGAAAATCTGATAGGGCCTAACCGCCAGGCCCGAAGCCAAGCTGTTATTGCCTCTATTTCTAAAGCAGGCAGTGTTATTTGTCTTTATTTGGCCTTATATCTGATTCCCGCAAATCGTGTTGCCATCATTTCCACCTTTTCTCCTATTGTGAATCTGATATTGGTCCATTTTTTATTAGAGCATGAAAAAGTCAGAAGAAAACACTTGGGAGGAGTTGCTATTAGTCTGATCGGGATTCTCCTGCTCATCGTGTTTAGGGACGGGCTCTTAGAAAAAAATACTTTTTTACGAAACGACATGCTCTTGGGTGATCTCCTGACAGTAACGTCCGTTTTTTTTCTTCAAGGTATGATCATCTTTGAAAAACGGGCGTTAAATCTAGGGGCTCACCCGCGACAGTTGGCCTTTTCTACAAATCTGTTCTCCGTTAGTGCTTTTTTTATTTTTGTCCTAATAAGCGGCGAAAAAATTTCTGGGATACCAATAACAGCCCCCGGGATCAGCTCTTATCTCTATTTGATCACAGTGGCAGGGATCTTCCTTTTTTATTATCGCCGATGGGTAGCTTCAAAGCTTAATGTTTCTTACATCAATTCATTTTCGCACCTGGGAAAAGCTTTGACACTTTTTTATGCCGCAATTATTTTGGGTGAGAAGATTTCTTTTTTTAGTCTTCTATGCTTCGGAATTATCTTATTGGGCACCTTTATCGCAACGCGGAAAGAAACGGAAGATAAAATTCAATACGAAGCAATTGGCTAGAAAACTCGAAGCACGAATTTCGAAGCGCGAAACAAATTCGAAGCACGAAATAAAGAAAACTAAAACGTTTTGAACATTCGAATTTCGGATTTGTTTCGGATTTCGATATTCAAATTTCGGATTTATTCTAATAGTTCGGGGTAGTTGTTCCCGGGATCATTAACCTTTTTTGATACTTCATAGGCCGTCAATTCATCGTCGCCGGAAGACTTTAACAGCGAAAGCAAATCTTTTTCATCACTATTAGGATCGATCCATGCGTGCTCAGCTTCTTCGGGCAAAATAACGGGGATGCGGTCATGGATCGATCTCATCCAGTTGTTAGCGGGGGCCGTAATAATAGTACAGGAGTAGATTTCTTCCTTGAGGCCTACCCAGTGAGACCAAACCCCGGCAAAGGCAAAAGGCTCGCGGTTTCTTTTATGAATATGCATCGGCACCTTCCCTCCGCTTGTCTCTTTCCATTCATAAAAACCATCCGCTATCACAAGACAGCGGCGCCATTTAAAAGGAACTTTAAAACTCATTTTTTCCGTGATGGTTTCGGCTCTAGCATTAATCATATGAGACCCTATTGAAGAATCCTTGGCCCAAGAAGGAATAAGTCCCCAACGGAATCCGTGCAGTTCCGTCAGCTCTTTTTTCAAAACAATAGGTATTGTTTGCGATGGGGCAATATTGAAACTGGTTTTAAAATCCGGATATTCATCCTTCTGAATGTTAAAGCGCTTGATGATTTCGGCTTTTGGCCTAGTTTCGGTGAATCTTCCACACATAATTAGTGAATAGTCGTTAGTCGTTAGTGAATAGTGGACACCTGGTCATGAGTTAATCATGCCCTCGAGGGTGGATTTGATTTCTTCTTCGGGAATGGTGCCGGTATGCTTAGTGACTTCACCATTTTTAATAAAGAAGAGTGCGGGGATTGTTTGAAATTCAAATTTTTCTTTAATCTCCGGAATCTCTTCCAAGTCGATATCAACAAAAGCAACTTTCTCGCCTAATTCCTCTGCTACTCTTTCAATTTTTGGAGAAATCGCCCGGCAAAATCCGCACCAAGTAGCACCCACTTTAAGCAAAACAGCAGGATTTTTTAAAAGTTCTTCAAAATTATCTTTTCTTGCTTTTTGAACCCCCATACATCCTCCTCTTTCTTTGCTAAAGAATTAACTTCGTTTCTTCCAGCTTTCCAACTTTCTCGTGAATTATTTTAAGCTGTTCATAATCCTGAATATGTGCATCAACTGAATAAGCCGTGTAATTACCCTTTCCGCTGGGTCTTGCGGTAATTTCTTTGATTGAATCCTGACCTAAAACCTCATAAAAAATGGATTCAACGCTTTTTTGATATTCCGCCGAAGGCGAACCTATGATTTTAAAATGGTGGGATCCTGGGAAGTTAAAAAGCTTATTTTTTTCGTGCACTCACAGACCTTCTTGTTTTTTAAATAAGAAACAACGCCAGCGCAACAGCGAGACCTGTTATAAGTGTTATTATTAATGAAAAAGCTGTATTTTTCCAAAAATAAACACCGCCAATTCTGGCGATAAGGCACTTAAAAACCAAATTGCTTCCCAAGGCTATTACTAGTGCCAGGGCGGCTACTCTCATAACGACTTCGCTTCCGGCGACTCCGGCTAAAATAATAGTGATGGCGTCAATATCCGGAAAACCCGATATTAAACTTAATAAGTAAAGTCCCATATCTCCCGCATATCGCATTACTAGTTGCACCAATAAAAGCACAACGGCAAAAAGTAAACCAAAGATCAAGGCCGGTTTCAGGCGAAAAGGACTTTCGACACCCATTCCCGCTTCCCCTGCGGGACGGCTTCGATGTCCCTTGATTGCGATAAAAGTAGCTGGAACAAAACAAATAACAGTCATTGCTACGAGCGGTATCCAGGCAATTTTAAAAAACTCGATATTTAAAATAATAATAATCGCAAGCGCTCTTAAGAAACTTACTGCGTTCGCGAAAAGAGTTGCCGCTATAAGCGATGTCTGGACTTGTTTGGCTTTCGTTTGACTTGATTGGGTTGCCATAGCGTGAGTAACAGCCGTGCTTGATGCTATCCCTCCAAGAAAACCTGAAATCGCGATTCCCTTTTCCTCACCAACCATTCGTGTTAAAAAATAACCCAAATAAGAAACAGACGATATCAGAACCACCATTTTCCATATCTTAAAAGGATCGATAATAGTAATGCCTTGCCAAACAAAAGGTTCAACACTTTTCAGAAAAGGGAAAATAACCAAAAGGACAAGGGCAAATTTTAAAGAAGCTAAAAGTTCTGCTGGCTTAATCCTTGAGCCCCATCTGCGAATCGTTTTTTTCTGCGAAAGAAGAAACAGTAGAATGATAGTTGCGGCAATAACAATTTGAATTGGGCCAATCAGGCACAAGGCTCCCAACGAATAAGTTAAGAGCGTTGAAAATTCGGTAGTCATTCCAAGTTTTCCGCCCCGGCGGTGTTCGATTATGTAGCTAACAGCAACAAATAATACTACCGCGATAAAACCATAAATATAAACGGGGTGAGAAATTAAAATACCGATATAAGCGCAGATACCGCCCAAAAGACCGATCAACGCAAATGTTCTTACTCCACCGAAGTGAGCCTCGTCTTCCTTTTCGCCTTCTTGAAGACCTTTAAGGTCGCGCTCGATACCAAAAAGAATTCCAATGACAAGACTTAAAAGAAGTTTAAAGGCGACTGCATAAAGGCTCATTGCTTCCATATGTTAGAGGATACCACCTACTCAATCACCGTTTCAATTACTTTGCCTTTCCAAAGGTTTTTAGCAATGACACGGTTCCCTTCAACAACTAGCCACGCTTGATTTCCGCTATAACCTGTATAAAGCCCCACATCAATATTGATTTTATTACCGTCTTTCGTCCAACGAATTCCTTTACGGGTTTTTTTGTGAAGCGGAGAATGTCCGACCACTTGCCTTATGGGATTCAGCCACTCTGATTCCAAATCCGGATAATGCGACCAAAAAATTCCCCCCACTTCATTAATGCCGCCTCGAGATGAATCAACCCAGAAGATAGGATGTTTAAAATTATCTTCTTTAACACGCTTTCTGGTCAGCTGATTCAAATATTCTGCGATCTTTTCATAATAGGGCTCCCAATGATCTGTTGCAATTCCTAATTCATCCGAAATCCGCTTTAGAATTCCCAGGCGTAACCCAGCATGAGTGTAAAGCCTGCCCTTCCAAGTGAAAGCGGCTTGAATTTTTCCTTCGATAATTTCATTGCGGAGCTCCTGCCGCAATCGTTTCAAATTTGAAAAATTACAATAAAAGTAAATGCCTTGAAGAACTAATAATTCATGATTACCGAAAAGACGAACGACGTGACTGCCTTTTTCAGGGGCTTTTTTTTGAAGATCGCGAATAAATTGAAAGGATTCTAAAGAATAAGGGCCTCGGTCTATCACATCCCCCATTTGAAGAAGAATGGTGTCACGGGCAATCCAGTCATTATCAGCATCAATCAGCTGTTCAGCCCGCAAAATATCGTGAAATCTTTCCAGCTCGCCGTGCACATCGCCCACGGCAACCAGGCGGGGTGCGGTGGGCATTAGGAAGCTTAACCTTTGTTGTTATAGAAATTATTAAGCCGCAATAAACCCATCACAGGATGTAAAATGGCAAGTTGAAAAAGCGTAAAGAGTGTGCCGCCCATCCAAAAAGAAATTCCATTAAAAATAGAAATCCCAAAAATTTTCCAAACTAATATTGATATTTGAACCAAAACACCTCCGCCTAAAATCCAAATCATAATTCGAACTGTTCTGTTTTCTACCGGGTGCGATATTAATTTTGGCTCAAAAAAACGAATGTGAAATCTTTCCAAAAAATGACCGCCAAATGCTAAGCAAAAACAAGCTAAGAAATTGGCAATTGCTTCAAGCCAAACGGGTGAATCAACGATTAATATCCAGGTGAAAAGAAGGGCACCTCCGACGGCACCTAAAATGGTTTTCTTAAGCACGTTGGGCAATGGCTCTTTAAACATTTTCTCCTCCTTTAACCTAAGGTTGCTAAAACACTCTTCCAACGACGGCCATTAGGGTCAATTTTCTTCCGGCCTTTTGTCGCAATTTCTATTGGAATATTCGTAAAGTGCTGGTTCCAATAACCAATCACCAAATTTGTCTTTCCGGCCATCCCCGCGTGGACGGCGTGCTGACCTAATAATAAACAAAAAGTGGAATCAAATGAATTTGCCGGAAGGCTTCGGATGGTGTAGCTGGGATCAATATATTTAACGCTTACGGGAATATTTTTCTTTTTTAAATATTCTTTTATCTTCATCTTCAAAAAGGGCCCTATATCACTTTTTTTAAGATTACCCGAGGCATCCTTTTCCGTAGCCTCATTTTCAAAAAGATGCTGCCCGGCACCCTCGGCCACTAAAATAACCGCGTGGTTTTTTCTTTTAAATCGATTCTCGAGCGCCTCCAAAAAAGAACCTTTTCCTTCCAGCTTAAAAGGAATTTCTGGAATTAAACAAAAATTAACATGATTATTAGCTAAAGCGGCGTGGGCCGCTATAAAGCCGGAGTCCCTGCCCATCACTTTTACAAGCCCAATGCCGTTAAAAGCGCCCTTGGCCTCCGCGTGAGCAGCCTCGAGAGAAGCCTCGGCTGCGGAAACAGCCGTGTTAAAACCAAAAGACGTTTGGGTGCATTGAATGTCGTTGTCAATTGTCTTAGGAATGCCGACGACTGCTATTGAAAGGTTTCGTTTTTTGATCTCATAATAAAGATCTCGGCATCCTCTCAAGGTACCATCCCCGCCGATCGTAAAGAGGATATTCACCTTGTTTTTAACTAATGTATCTATTATTTCACCGGAATCCTGCGGACCTCTTGAAGAACCAAGGATCGTACCTCCAAATTGATGAATATCTTCAACTGATTTTTCTGTAAGTTCTAAGGGTGGTTCAGGCGCTTTATCAGTAATCCCCCAATACCCGTAGCGGAATCCCAATATTTTTTTAACGCCATAGTGAACTCTTAGGGTTAGGGTGATTGAACGAATAACATCATTTAAGCCGGGGCAAAGGCCGCCGCAAGTAACAACGCCGCAAGTGGTTTTTTCCGGATCAAAAAAGATTTTCTCTCGGGATCCGGCAACTTCAAAAGAAGGTATTTCCTTGCCTGCTTTAATAAAAGGCTCCATTTCATGGAGCCGTGTATGAATAGCAATACGCCAATCATCAGGAGTGTGCTGGCCAATAAAAGCCGTAAACTTATTCGGAAAAGAAGTAGCGCCTAAATTTTCAACTTGTAAATCTTCGGGCCTAACATCTTTTAAAAAAGAGGTCATTTAGGTGTGAATTTAGGAAGTAATTTTTACTTCCGGATAAAACTCGTGCATTTGATAATCCACGAGATCATGCAGCATCAATGGATCTTGAGCTAAGATTTTATGAGCCTTTTCAAGGCCATCGGCTTCAAAAAGAAAGGCGCTTCCAATGCTACCCCATTTACCAGACTGAATCATCACCTTCTTTTGAATCAGGTCATCTATCCACTCTTTGTGTTGGGACATGTAAGTTTCGAGCTGCTCCTTGCTTGAATCAACTTTTAACCGATTTATCGCTAGAAAATACATATAACCTCCTCAGACAACTTTTGCTGCCATTAATTTTTTCATTCTTTTTAAGGCGGCGGTCTGTTCCGAAGTTTTTGTGTCCGCAATACCTTTTCTATGAATCATAAGATCAAAACCATGATAAAAAAGACCGGCGGCTGTTTCCATTAGAGAAATGGAGGTGCAGACGCCTAAAATATGAACCTCTTTGGTGTAATTACGCTTAAGAACATCAGCCATCGGTGTTGAAAAGGCGCCGTTGTAACAGCGCTTGGTAATCTGGTATTCTCCCTGGAGAGGGGTCATCTCTTCAATAACTTGAGCCCCCTTGGTTCCCCGCATTGCGTGCTTCTTAAAAATTTTTAATTCCCGGTCGCCTTCTTGATGGGCATATGAAATAAAAATGATAATATCTTTATGTTTACGAAATTCATCCAGAACACTCACGGAATAAGGAATAATTTTACGGGCCTGAGGGCCGACATAGGCCGCTCCTTTTGGCAAGAAAAAATCGTTTAAAAAATCAACTAGTATAAGAGCTTTTTTCTTCATTTTGCTTATTCTCCAGCTTTTAACTTTAATCTGCGCTATTTTATCACAAATCTATTTCGCGCTCCAAGAGGACAGTCAAAGAATTTCATGGCAACCAGCATAATTTTACCTTAATTACAACTTTTGAGGTAAACAAATTCTAGACCGATCATGTGCCTTCTTTGGCTTTTTATCGTTCAGTGAACAAAAATATGCTTCGTTTTCTTCTGGTGCGCTTTGTGAACGCATTTACCCGCGATAAAAGCCGTGGCAAAAAAAGCAAATACAAGCGCCTGAGACGATAACGGAACATAAAATGAAGCAAATACTGCGATAAAAGCCGCAACACTCAAAAAACCCACCTGAACTTTCCGCGAAAGATCAAACCAAAGCAGAGCAATGCCTAGTATAAACCAAAAAACCCAAAGTGAGCCTTCTAAGGTAAAGGGGGCGATAGGAGCATTTCTGATATGTTCAATTACTTGAGTCGTTTCCATAGTGAAGTCTATTATACGCTTTCCATCTTAAAACCAAAAGAAATTATTATAGGACTGGGTCTGCGGCCAGTGGTTAGTGGTTAGTGGGTATCTATTCGCTTTTCATTGTTTTTTTGAAATGTTTTTCCAAATAATAAACCGGCAGCCCCATTAATGCGATTAAAATTCCAATCAGAGCCTCTTTGGGCGCTGAAATACCGGCGTTGATAACTAAACAAAGGCCGGCAGCACCCCAAATAACCGCCGGAATCCATTTCAAAACTGAAATTTTTTTACCTTCTTTTTTTTCTGAGATAAATATTTTTATTAAAACAATCACTACTAATAGAAAGAAAAGCCAGACAACAATACTTTCTAAAAGCACTAGCATCTCAAAGGTGCCGGTTAAAACCATTAAAACAGAAAGGATAGCGCCAAGCAGGAGGCCATTTGCAGGCGTTAAAAACTTAGGATTAACACGGCTCAGCCACGCAAACCAGTGGTGATCCCGTGCCATCGCGTAACTCACGCGACCTTCGGTTAAAAGCAGACTGTTCAGCGCTCCTAAACAAGAAACTGCTATCAACAAAGCAACCCAGCGGCTTGCTTCGAGTCCAAATAAGTTTTGAACCAATAAAGCTGCGGGCGATTCGCTCCCAGCTATAACTGCTACGGGCAGATGAAAATGATAAGCCGTGTTAGCCAGCAAATAGACTATTGTTATTAGTAGCGCTCCCAAAAATAATCCTTTTGGCAGCTCCTTTTTAGGATGAGTCATCTCCCCAGCTAAAAAAACTCCTTCATTCCATCCGCCATAAGTCCATAAAACAAACAGTAAGGCCATGCCGAAAGCCTGAAAGACGGGTAAATTAAAAGAAGGCGCAATTAAAGGGCTGAAGTTTGAAAAATCTTCCGGTCTAAAAAGAAACGCGGTGACCGCAATAAAACAAACGCTTAATACCTTTAAAAGAGTTGTTAAATTTTGAAAGAAAATCCCTTTTTGGACGCCTAATATATTTATGAGGGTTAAAAATAATATGGCGCAAATTGCGGTAATTTGGTTATTAATTCCGCTTGCGGGAAAAAGGGCGAGAAAATAACCCGCAAAAATTAAAGAAATAGCGGCTATTGCCGCGGGCTGCATAATAAAAACTTTTGTCCACCCGAATAAAAAAGCAGCAGGGCCTCTAATGCCTGTTTTTATATATGTGTAATCGCCTCCAACATCGGGAAAACGTCTTGAAAGCTCTCCATACACAAGCGCTCCCATCAAGGCAATAACTCCCCCGGCAAGCCAGCACAGAAGAATTAAACCCGGGAACGGAAGTGTTGCGCTGATGATTTGAGATACACGAAAGATTCCAGCGCCTATGGCGGTACCGGCGGCAAGACCAATAACATCCCGGGAACGAAGTATTTTTTTGAGCTCAGGCATTTCTCAACCTAACCTCTATTCCTTCAACTCTTATCTTTCTCCCTAAGCATGGGAACGAATCTGACAGGAATAGATCGTTCTTTTTTGATTTTGCCGTTTTCTTTTCTGAGGATAACAATTTCTTGATGCCAATCCCCTTCGGGGGCAACCAAAATACCGCCTTCGGCCAGTTGCTGGATAAGGGGTGGCGGAATTTCAGGAACCGCGAAGGTGATAATAATCCGGTCAAAGGGTGCCTCTTCCGGCCATCCATTAAAACCATCGGCCCGTTTGACATGTACATTAGAAAATCCAAGGTCTTCCAGCGTCTTTCGGGCTCTTTCGGCCAGAGGCTCAATAATTTCAATCGTATAAACTTCTCCACTAACCCTAGAAAGGATTGCTGCCTGATAGCCGGAACCGGAGCCAAGCTCTAAAATTTTTTCATTCCCTTTTAGCTCGAGAAGTTCCGTCATGAAAGCAACGATGTAAGGCTGAGAAATAGTTTGATTCTCACCTATCGGAAGAGGGTGATCTTCATAGGCAAAGGTTTTAACTCTATCAGGTACAAATTCGTGGCGAGGCACCTCTCGCATTGCTTTTAATACACGTTCATCTTTAACGCCACGGGAAATAATTTGATATTCGACCATCTGTTCTCTTTTTGGCATATAAGAGTCCTTTTTTTTAACTGGTTCCTGGGCATAAGAGTTTCCGGTTACAATTAACAGCGTTAAGCCGATAAAAATAAGAATAGTCTTTGTTCTCATCTATTAAAAAACCACTTTTTATGTTTCTTGCTTTGAGGCTGGTCACCCGGATAAAGCTTATCAGGCAGCTCTTCATCAATTTCACCCACAATTTCTTCCAACAAATCTTCCAATGTGACAAGGCCCAAAGCCCGGGACTTATAACCCACAATCGCAATTTGTAATTTTCGTTTTAAAAATTCTTTTAAAAGGGTCGTTACCTGCATCATGGGCGGTACAAAATAAGGTTCATGCAAAAGATCCGGAACTTTAATCAACTGATCATTCAATAATAAATGAAGCACGTCCTTTGTGTAAACAATTCCTACAATGTTGCCCTTTTCTTCTTTATAAACAGGTACCCGCGAATGACCCTCCTCAACGCATACATTAAAAAGATCCTGCTCAGTTGCTGTAACAGGCACTGAAGCAATCTTAGAAAGCGAAATCATCACATCCTCAACACGCAAATCTCCAAACTTAAAAATTTTATGGAGCATCGCTTTTTCTAGCTCTCCATAAATACCTTCTTCTTTTCCTGTTTCGATCATAAACCGCATTTCTTCTTCGGTGACTAAATTAGTACGCTTAGAGGTCTTACCTCCGAAACTTCTGACCACCAACTGCCCCAGCCAGGTAAATACCCCGATAACGGGGCTTGAAATCCACACTACAAATTTCATAGGGTAAGCGACGCGGAGCGAGGCCTTATCAGCATTAGAAGCCGAAAAAATCTTAGGGCTGATCTCGCCAAATATTAAAATAAAAATAGTTACAAGAAAGGTGGCCACGAGAACACCTAATTCGGGCCCTAATAGACGAACGCAAATCAAAGTTCCCAGAGCTGCCATAGCTGTATTGACCAAACAATTCCAAACCAGAATAGTAGTGATTAATTTATCAAGGCGCACCACTAAATCTTGAGCGGCTTTCGCCCGACGGCTCCCCTCTTTAACAAGATGGGAAAGACGTAATTTATTAACAGAAATAAGGGCTGTCTCGGAGCCCGCAAAAAAAGACGAAAGAGAAAGGAGAACTAAGAAAAAAACAAAAAAGAAAATTAATTCTGAAAAATTCAACATAACTTTAAAGATTTTACTATTAGCATTTATGCGGGGCAATCATTTATAAAATTTAAGTTTTTTATTTTAAAAATCAAAACAAGGATTATCCCTCCAAAACCTCCCGCCAAGAAACCTATGGCAGGATCAGTTGCTGACAAGTGGCGGCTCAGGACTGGAAGCTGCAAAGCCTCCAATATCAGTATCATAGAAACCGCGGCTAGCCCCCCTAAAAGCGGCCTTATTTTTGACTCGGCGGTCAGATTCCAAAACCAATAGGTGGCAAGGCCTCCCCAAGCAGAAAGTAAGGTTATTTTCCTTAACAGATCCTCTAAGTCCCATCCGGAAAATCTTCGAATTGAATAATGTCTGAAAGGAAGCCACTCAAGCTTTTCTATTTTTTCTTTTAGATGAATAACCGAAAAATCAAATTGAAATGGTTTTAACCACTCGATTAAAATTAAAACTGTTATTGAGACAAAGGCCGCGATAAGAGGTATTTTTTGAAATTCTTTTGCGGATGATTGGATCATAGCAGCAAGAGATACCCCTAATGCCGCGCCGATTAACCCAGATTCAATTTGGAAAAAGTCAAAATACCGCTGCTTAAAAAGGGCTTGGATTAATTCTGAGGTGACCACTAATATTAAAGAGCCTCCGAGAACCTGTAACCATTCAAGCGCTCTGGGCTTTGGCTTTTCATAGGTGAGGGCAAAGAAAAGTATCAAAGAAAATAAAAAATAAAGAACACCCGTAAAAAGAGCTTTCCACCAAAAAAGATGAATATTAGCTACCGAAGGAAAAAATCCGGTTATATTGCCCAACATTAGATTGTTTTGAACGTAAATAGCCGGCCGTCTTACCTCGAATGGGAAAAAAGCGCCTGAAAGGTAAACAAGGATTAAAAGACAAATGAAAATGAACGAAATTAACATGATAATTGGACATGTGAAGATTTGCATCTATGCCCAAAACCCGAATGCTATGA
>CAZLUT010000048.1:0-15553 GCA_964562805.1 uncultured bacterium
CTGGCCATTGAAAATCCGTAAGCTCCGCTCGACATAATTGCAATCAAGTCGCCTTCTTCAAATCTAGGAAGCTTTCTCCCAAAGGCCAAAACATCGCCTGTTTCACAAACGGGCCCCACAACATCCGCTTTTACTTTCCCGGCCGGTGCTTTTCGTAAAACCGGCAGAACACCATGGTACGCCTCATAAATAGCGGGTCGCATCAAATCATTCATGGCGGCATCCACAACAACAAATTTTTTCTTCGAACTTTTTTTGATAAGATGAACCCCGGCTACCAAAACTCCGGCATTGCCCGTAATGTACCGGCCCGGTTCAAAAATTATTCGGTATGACTTCCCTTTTAAGAGACGGCTGATTTTTTTGCCATAGTCTTTCACTGAGATCGGCTTTTCATTGTGATAAACAATTCCCAGGCCCCCTCCCAAATCAAGCGTTTCGATTGAAGCGCCTTTCTTTTCTAGCCGGTCAGCAAAACTTAAAACCCGTTTTAAAGCTTTAATAAAAGGTTCAACTTTTGTAATTTGCGAACCAATATGAACATGAATGCCTTTAATTAATAAATTGGGGAATTGTTTTTTTGTTAAAAAGATTTTTTGGGCTGATGCGATATCAATGCCGAATTTATTTTCGGCTTTTCCGGTTGTAATCTTTTTGTGTGTTTTGGCATCAACGTCGGGATTAATTCTAAGTGCCACGCGTACCTTTCGCTTGGACTTTTCCGCTTCCTCATTAATCATGGTAAGTTCAGCGTATGACTCGGCATTAAAAGCAAAAATTCCGGCCCGGATAGCCTCCTTGATTTCTTTACGGGTTTTTCCAACTCCTGCATAGACAATGCGGCTGGGAGGGCAGCCGGCTTTCATGGCTCTAAAGAGCTCTCCGCCTGAAACGATATCCATTCCTGCGCCCAATTTCACAAGGGTCTTCAGAACAGATAAGTTAGAACAGGCTTTTACAGCATAACAAATTAAGGGGTTAAGAGGGTGAAGTGCTGTTTTGAGATCTAAGAAATTCTTTTCGATGCTGGACTGGCTATACAAATAAAAAGGAGTTCCTACCTTGCGGGCAATATCACGGATTCGCATTCCTTCGCAGTAAAGTTCATTTTTTTTGTAATTAAAAAATTTATCTGTTGGCATAATTTAAGAAAGTTATTTCAGCCGCTTTTTCCAGAAAGCTATTTGTGTTTTAACAGACCCCGGTGAAGTTGAACCTATTGTTTTTTTCTTGGCGATAGATGTTTTGGAAGAAAAAAGTCGGTAAATATCATGCGCGGCGCGCGGCGCAAAACGCTTGTATTCCTTCAAGGAAAGTTTCCTAAGATCTTTATTTTTTGAAGCCGCATAGGCAATGGCTGAGCCGACCTGATCATGCGCGTCTTTAAAGGAGGTTTTTTTGGAAACCAAATAATCCAATAAATCAGTCGCATACAAATAGGAATCGCCGACAGCCTTTTGACAGGCTAATTCATTAACCTTAAGAGTGTTCACGGCACCCTCCAGAACCTCTAAAGTTGTTCCTGCAATTTTAAAGCTTTGAAAGAGAGGACTCTTGTCTTCTTGCATGTCGCGGTTATAAGCAAGCGGCAACCCTTTCATCATCATCAAAACAGATACGAGGTTGCCAACTACAGCGCCGCTTTTTCCGCGCGCTAATTCAAAAAAATCGGGATTTTTCTTGTGCGGCATTAGGCTGGAACCGGTCGCATAATCATCTCTCAGCTCAATAAACCCAAACTCACTGGAATTCCAAAGGATAACATCTTCTGAAAGCCGGGAAAGGTGAATCATCATGATTGAAAGGCAAGATAAAAATTCAAGCACAAAGTCCCGTGATGAAACCGCATCCAAGCTGTTACGGGAGAGCCTTTTAAATCCCAAAGCCTTTCTTGTTGTTTCTCTATTTAGAGGAAGCGTGCTTCCGCTTAGGGCTCCTGAACCAAGCGGCATTTCATCGGTAAGTTCTCTGGCATTAAGAAGTCTCGCCTTGTCTCTCTCCAGCATTTCAACATAAGCAAGTAAGTGATGGGCTAAAAGCACTGCCTGAGCTCTTTGCAGATGCGTGTACCCCGGAATAGCAACATTTTTATTTTTTGAAGCGGCGCTAATCAATGCTTTTTGAAACGACGTGATTTGTTTGACCAGTTCGAACGACTTGTCTTTAAGATAAAGCCGGGTAGCAGTCGCGACCTGATCGTTGCGGGAGCGGCCTGAATGCACTTTTTTAGCCAAAGGTCCTAATCGTTTTTCTAATTCCGCGTAAATAAAAGAGTGAACGTCTTCATGTTTATCGCTAAAGCGGTCCAGACTGTCTCCCTTGTATGATTCAAGAATTCTTTTAAGAGCTTTGGTGAGCAGGACGGCTTCTTTAGTTTTTAAAATGCCAATTTTGGCCAGCATCTTAATGTGTCCCGTGGTCCCTTGAATGTCATAAGGAAAAAGTTCTTGATCAGTTTTTAAAGAATAAGAGATTTCCTTGGCTTCAGGCGCCATTTCTCTGGCAAATCGAGCTCCCCATAATTTAGCCATTATTTTCTCCTCCTTCTCTTTGCCTTGCCTTCATAAGGCAATCCCCAGAGTTTAATAAAGCCATTAGCAGCCGAATGATCAAACTGATCGTCTGCGGAATAAGTTGCGAGTGCTGCTGAATAACCGGAATTAGGAGAACGTCTTCCAATTACGGTTGCTTGTCCTTTTTCAAATCGAAATTTAATTTCACCTGTCACCAAATTTTGATGCTTTTCAAAGAAAGCGTCTAAAGCTTCTTTTAAGGGACTAAACCAAAGGCCGTAATAAATGAGCTCCGCGTATTTCTCTGAAAGCACCCGCTTGTAATGCATGAGTTCCCGATCAAAAATAAGGCCTTCGAGCTCTTCATGAGCTGACATGAGAACAGTCGCAGCAGGCGCTTCATAAATCTCGCGGCTTTTAATACCGACCAGGCGATTTTCGATCATATCAATTCGCCCAATACCATAAGTGCCGGCTATTTGGTTAAGAGTTTCGATTAAAGAAACAAGTTTCATCTTTTTGCCATTAATTGAAACGGGGGCGCCTCTTTGAAATCCGATTTTGACTTCCCGAGATTTTGCAGGAACCTTTTGAATAGGGCGTGTCATTACGTAAGCATCCTCGGGGGGTGCCACCCAAGGATCTTCTAAAATACCCGCCTCAATTGCAATGCCCCAAATATTTTTATCAATGGAATAGATGCTTTTTTTAGTGACATCTACAGGAATTTTATATTGCGCGGCATACTCCACCTCTTCTTCACGCGAACGGAATTCCCATTCTTTTAAAGGGGCGATGATTTTGAGTTTTGGATTGAGAGAAGAAACTCCCACTTCAAGCCGCACCTGGTCATTGCCCTTACCGGTGCAGCCGTGAGCAACATACTGGGCTTTTTCTTTTTCGGCAATTTCTACAAGGCGTTTAGCAATAAGAGGGCGACCTAAAGTAGTCGCCATTAAGTATTTTCCCTCATAACGGGCATGCGCATGGAGGGAGGGCAAAATATATTCCTTCGCAAAAATTTCCTTTAGATCTTCGATATAAACTTTTGCGGCACCTGAGGCTAACGCTTTTTTTCGGAGTTTGGCGGCATTGGGAACTTCTCCGATAAAAGCGGAAAAGCAAACCACATCAGCATCATAAGTGTCTTTAATCCAACGAATCGCACAGGAGGTATCTAAACCGCCGGAATAAGCCAGGATAACTTTCTTTTTCATAGCGCCCCTTTCAATGCCTTTATTTTAATAATCTCTTATCTATTTTGAAATAAATATGCCAATATTGCTTTTTGAATATGCAGCCGGTTCTCGGCCTGATCAAAAATTCTAGAAGCGGCCGATTCCATTACTTCCTCCGTAATCTCCTCGCCCTTATGGGCCGGAAGACAATGGAGAACAATCGCGTGCTTATCAGCATGATTCATTAAAGCTGAATTAACTTGATAATTTTTAAATGCTTTTCTCTTTTTGGCAGCGATCCTCTCTTCTCCCATGCTAACCCAAACATCCGTATAAACGGCATTAGCATCTTTAACTGCTTCTTCCGGTTTAGTAAAACTTTGAATTTTTGAACCCTTTGTCTTAGCAATAACAGTTGCCCGTTCCAGCAAATCTTTTTTAGGCTGATAAGCCTTGGGGCATGCAAAATTCAAATTCACTCCGGTCTTAGCAGCTAGAAAAAGCAAAGAATTCAAAACATTATTTCCATCGCCGATGAAAGCAAGAGTAAGACCTCTAAACTGTTTAAAATTTTCTTTTAAAGTTAAAAAGTCGGCTAACACTTGGCAAGGATGGGCTTTGTCAGTCAGACCATTAATAACCGGTTTTTGAAAATGTTTCACAAACTTTGTGATAGTTTCATGATCAAAGGTTCTCATGATAACTCCGTCTAAATACCGGTTCAAAACCCGTGCCACATCTTTAACATCTTCTCTTTCATTTAGCTTAATATCAGCCGGTCCCAAATAAATGGCTGCCCCATTCATCTGAGAAATCCCAACTTCGAAAGAAACCCATGTCCGTGTAGAAGGTTTTTGAAAAATAAGGCCCAAAGTCTTCCCTCGAAGCGCATTTTCAGTCAGAGAAGGTTTTTCTTTGATCCGGCTTGCTAAAGTAAGTAACTTTTCTATCTCGCCTGTTGCCAAATCTTCAATCGCAATTAAATGCTGGTTCATGGTAACTTCACCTCACTTAAAACTTGGTCTAAAACGGTTAAACCTCTCTTTAAAAGTTTCTTCGAAATATTCACGGCGGGCATCATCCGTAATACTTTTTCCTGGGTACAATTGATTAAAAGTCCTTTTTTTAATGCCGCCTGAGCCATTTGTTCCCCTGGTATTGTCAGCTCGATAGCACACATAAAACCCAACATTCTTATTTCTTTAATGAAAGAATATTTCTTTTGCAGTGATTCCAATTCACTTTTTAAAAATGGCTCAAGGTTTTTTACGTATTTTATCAGCTTTTCTTCTTTTACAGTTTTAAAAACAGCTAAAGCCGCTGCCGCAACTAAAGGATTCCCGCCGTAAGTAGAACCGTGTGAGCCGGGCGTAAAAACTTCTTCTTTTACTTTCTTGCTGACTACTAAAGCTCCGATGGGAACGCCACCTCCGAGCGCCTTGGCTAAAGTCATAAGATCAGGCTCAATATCATAATGCTGATACGTGAACATCTCACCGCTCCTTGCAATGCCTGATTGCACCTCATCCAGAATTAAAAGCACATCCTTGTCTTGAGTTAATTTTCTTAAACCCTTCATAAATTCCTGGCTCGCAATCTGAACGCCACCCTCTCCTTGGACCGGTTCCAGCATGATGGCTGCTGTTTTATCTGTGATTAAAGATTTTACGGATTTAAGATTATTAAATTCGGCATAAGAAAAACCTTCGGGAACAGGCGGAAAATCCTGATGGATCCTCCCTTGTCCGGTAGCTGTCATCGCACCCAGCGTTCTGCCGTGAAAGGAGCCTTTCATTGTAACAATGCCGGACTTGCCCTTTGAACTTCCCCACTTCCGGGCAAATTTAATTGCAGCTTCAACTGCCTCGGCACCCGAGTTACAGAAAAAAACCTGACTGGGAAAACTCGCTTTAACAATTTCTTTAGCTAACTGACCTTGTTTTAAATTTAAAAAATTATTTGAAATATGAATAATCTTTTTGGATTGCTCTTTAATGGCACTGATTACTTTAGGGTGGCAGTGACCAAGACCTGAGACCGCCCAACCGGGAAAAAAATCAATATATTCTTTACCTTCGATATCCCAAACTTTAGAACCCTTACCTTTAACCAGACACACGTCAAGTCTCTTGTAATTTCCAACCACATACTCTTCAAATATTTTTTTAACTTCCTGCGTCTTCATAATTTCCTAACCACTGCCCACTAGCCACTAACCGCTAGATATAAATTTCCGTTCCTATTCCGGAATCAGTAAAAATTTCAAGTAAGATAGAATTCTTCACCCGGCCATCCACAATATGAGCCTTCGGCACACCTCCGTGAAGAGCCGATAATGCCCCTGTCACTTTGGGCACCATTCCGCCCGAAACGATTTCACTCTTTATCATCTCTTCGACCTCATTCAGGTGAGCTGAAGAAACCAGGCTTTTAGAATCTTTTTGGTCCTTTAAAATTCCGGGAACATTTGTAATAAACATAATTTTTGCAACATTCATTGAAATCGCTATCTTAGCAGCCGCTTCATCCGCATTGACATTATAGAGTTTACTATCTGTACCAACACCTATCGGATAAATGACAGGTATAATATTAGCCCGGGTCAATTCTTTTAGGGCTTCGGTATTAACAGAATTTACCTCACCAACAAAACCCACATCCGAGCCGCCAACTAATTTCTTTTTAACATTCAAAATTTCGTTTCCATGTCCTAGGCCAATCGCTCTAGCTCCTAAATGATTAATTTCATGAACCAACCCTTTATTAATTCCCTCCAAAGTAGAATCAACTACCTTCAGAGAGGCTTCATCAGTTACTCTGTGCCCTTCGCAAAACTGACTTTTGATTCCGCTTTTCTTTAAATTAGCGGTAATAGCTGAGCCGCCGCCATGAATTAAAATTGGCCGGATACCAACAAAGCTTAAAAAGGCAAGTCCTTCGAGCACACCCTGGGTAATGGCAGGATCATCCATAAGAGAGCCGCCGTATTTAACAATTATTTCTTTGCCTCTAAATTTTTTAATATAGGGCAATGCCTCAATCAAAATCTCCGCTTTTTCAATTATTTCTTTCATTTTACGTGGTGTACTCCGAATTAATTTCTACATATTTCTTTGTTAAATCTGAGGTTACAAAATCTATTTCTTCAGCACCTCTTTTTAAATCCACTTCCAGCTGAAATATATTTTTCTTTAAAATCTTTTTGGCTTTCCCAAGATTAGCGCTTTGCGGCGCTCCATTTTTTAAAAGTGAAACTCCATTAAAACTAATTTTTATTTTTTTAAAATCAACGGGGATGCCTGTTGAACCAATGGCTGCGGCTACCCGTCCCCAATTAGGATCGCTTCCGGCCAGCATTGTTTTAAAAAGCATCGAATTTGCAATTTGCCTTGCAACAGCGCCTCCTTCTCTAGCCGTCTTGGCGTTTTGGATTTTAATTGTACAGACTTTTGTAATCCCTTCTCCGTCCCGCACCATTTCAAACCGCTGCTTTTTGCAAATAGTCAGCATAGCCTCATAAAATCCCTTTGCTTCGGATTCTTGAGTAATCCTTTTGTTGCCTGCCAAACCGTTTGCCAAAACCAAAACACAATCGTTGGTGCTCAGATCATTATCAATGCTCATTTGATTAAATGTTTCATTGACCGCTTTTTTAAGAAGTCTGTTTAAAAGCGGCTTTGAAATATTTAAATCGGTCGTAATAAATACCAGCATGGTCGCCATATCAGGATGAATCATCCCGGCACCTTTAGCAATTGACCCTACTTTAATTTCTTTGCCTTTACACTTAAAAGAGAGGGCGCATTCCTTAGCTCTCGTATCGGTCGTAAGAATTCCCCGGGCCGCCCCTTGTCCTTTTAGGCTTAACTTTTGATAAAGAGTTGAAATACCTTTTTCCATTTTTTTAATGGGAAAAGGCACCCCGATGACACCCGTTTGGGCTATCAAAATGCTTTCTTTGGGGATATCTAGGGCTTTCGAAAGCTTTCTTAGAGAAACTTCAATAGCTTTTTCCCCGGTCGGCCCATTAAAACAATTTGCGTTTCCGCTTGAAGCCAAAACAGCGTGATGATAAGGAAACTTAACCGAATTCCGAGACCACAGAACAGGCCAAGCAACGAGCCTATTTAAAGTAAAAGTGCCGGCCGCTACACAAGGCGCTTCTGAATAAATAAGAGCGAGATCTTCTGTTCTTTTCTTCTTGATGCCGCAATAGCTGCCGCTTGCTAAAAATCCTTGAGGAGCTGTAGCCCCCCCTTTTTTCCATTTCAAAGAACTCATACCAATCCTGTTTCTTCCGGAAAACCGGTCCGAATATTCATATTCTGGACAGCCTGTCCGCTTGCCCCCTTCAAGAGATTATCAATTGCGGTCACAATAACAGCTTTTTTAGCCTTGGTATCAACTGCGATTCCAATATCGCAAAAATTGGTATAAGCCACATCTTTAATCGCAGGAAAAGAGCCTTTCGGTAAAACCCGAACAAAAGGTTCTTCCGCGTATTTTTTATAAAACGTATCAAAAACCTTTTTTTCGGTTACTTTTGATTTAAGTTTTACATAAATCGTAGCCAATATGCCCCGTTTAATAGGCAATAAGTGGGGCACAAAAGTAAACTGCGCCTTTTTTCCTGCAATACCGCTTGCCACCTGTTCAATTTCAGGTGAATGCTGATGAGCCAGTACTTTATAAGCTTTGAAATCCTCATCCACTTCATAAAACTGAGTCGCTTTCGTTACCTTTCTTCCGGCTCCGCTCACGCCGGATTTGCAATCAGCCACGATGTGATCTGTCTCGATCAGCTTGGATTCCAAGAGTGGCGCTACTCCCAAAAGAACAGCTGTTGGATAACATCCGGGATTCGCGATTAAATCAGTTCTTGCGATTGCCGCCTTGTAATATTCGGGCAGCCCATAAACAGCATGTTTTAACAGACCCCGGGATCCATGCTCAAAGTTGTACCATTTTTTATAGAGAGCCGGATTTTTTAATCTGAAATCGGCCGACAAATCAATAACGATTTTGCCTCTCTTATAAAATTTCTCGCCAAAAGTCACTGCTTCTGTGTGCGGTAAGGCCAAAAAGACCACATCTGACTTGGCCGCGACCTCTGAGAAATTAAATGTCTGGAGCTCAAGTTTTGAATATTTTGATAAAAAATGGGCAAAATGCCTAAGCGGCATAGGGTCTTTTTGCCGTGTTGTTAAACACGTTAAGTTGACTCCCGCGTGGCCAGAGAGAATTTTAACTAATTCGATTCCTGTATAGCCAGTAGCTCCAACTATTGAAACGTCCATAAAAAATCTACTCCTCTTTTCATATTAATAAGGGGGTATTGTATATCAATCTTTCGATAGAATGCAGTACAAAAGAGGAGTAAATTTTTAATGTGGGAAGTGTTTTTCCCAGCTCTCGGCTCTCAGCCCTTAGCTCTCGGCGCTGCTTTATCTTAGCGTATGCGCTACTAGGCGCTCGGTAATGATCTGACTTATCTCGAGCTCTTCAGAAATCACCTCCGTAACGCCTTTTTTGAGGAGTCCCCCGATTTCATCGACAAATCGCACCCGGACAATGATAGCGATTTTAGGGTTAAGTTTTTTGGCCTCGCGGACCAAGGTGTCGATACCGTCAGGGTCCAGCATAGTAACCGCGATGGCTGAGGCGTGCTTGGCCCCCATTTTTTCTAAAATATGCTCAGAAGCGGCATCTCCAAAATAAATCGGGAAGCCTTTTTTGGAATACTTATTCACTGTCGCAATATTCATTTCAGTAATTACATAAGGAACCCCATGCTTGTTCAAATGAAACGCAAGGTTTTGCCCTACATGGCCGAAGCCGCAGACAATAATATGATTTTTCAAATCAACTTGGCTTTCCTTCTTATGGTGCTCGCTAAACATTGCCTTGCCTCTCATAAAAGCTAAAGCCTCCATCTTAAGAGAAACCCTCGTGGCTAATTGATAAATAAAAGGCGTCAGAAGAAGTGTGACGGCAACCAGATCAATTAAAAGCTGATAAGCTTCCTCGTTGATAAGGCCGTGATGAGCACCTGTTCGAATAAGAACAAATGAAAATTCCCCGATCTCAGCCAAGATTAGCGCCGCAAACACCGCAATTCTTATCGGATAGCCGAATGCCAAAACTACGATAGAGCATATAACAGCATTAACAACTAAAATAGCCGCAACCAAAAGTATGGTTTGATGAAAATGAGAGATAAAAAAATCAACATTGAATAAAAGTCCTATCGAGACAAAGAAAAGACTCATAAATATTTCCCTGAAAGGCACTATGATATGGTGCATTTGAAGATTAAATTCTGTTTCTGAAATCAGAACTCCCGTCACAAAAGCGCCCAAGGCCATCGAAAGCCCAAACCATTGGCTGAAGCTTGCCGCGACAAAGACAAGAGCAAAAGTTCCTAATACCAGCAGCTCTTTGCCGCCGACTTCGATAATAGTTCTCATAAAAAAAGGCAGTACGTAACGGCCGACAAGAAACGCAAGTACCAAAAATATTCCAACCTTAAGGCCTGCTACTGCTAAGGCACCGAAAACAGAAGGGCCTACTGTTTGAAGAACCGGCAAAAAGATCATCATGGGGATAATCGCCAGATCTTGAAAAATCAGCATGCCGATGCTGATGCGCCCCTGAGGCGAATCAAGTTCTCGATGCGTACTCAATTCCTTTGAGACAACCGCCGTTGAACTTAAGCTCATGACACAGCCTATAAAAATTCCCATCGCAAGAGAAAAGCCAAAAGCCATACTTAAAAGGGCGCCTATGATAATAGTTGCTCCGACCTGGGCAACGCCGGCGCCAAAAACAATTCGTCTGATAGATTTCAGTTTTTCAAACGAAAACTCGAGTCCCAGGGTAAAAAGGAGAAGCACTAAACCAATTTCAGCAATCTTGTGAATATGCTCAGGATCCTTGATAATTCCCAAAACATGAGGCCCCAAAAGAATGCCTGCTATGATGTAACCGGTAATAAGGGATTGCTTGAAACGCCCCGCTATGAAGCCCAAAATGACGGAAGCAATTAAGACGACCGCGATCGAAGCAAAAAAGGAAATAGGTTCGTGCTCCATCATTACTTTCCCCTGGTTTCTATAATTTTTTTAGCTCTTAAAATTCTTTGAATAACCGTCACCTGAGTTCCAATAACCAAAAGTACCAGAGTCCACCAAAAAATATTGTGCCCAAAAATTAAAATAGGAAATATTTGTGAGAGAAAAAGACCAATAACATAAATAATATCTCTTTCGGTTCTTTCAAAAAAATCCGGCCACTCATTGTTTTGAACAGCTACTTCTATCGCAGCGCGCGCTTTAGCATAACTAATACTGTAGACTCCTAGGGCCACCAGACCTGACAGCACCCAGTAACCGGTTACATGGGCAACGGCAATAAGCACGATCATTTCAAAATAACGGTCTGTCATAGCATCTAGATAGGCGCCAAAACGGGAAGATTTTCCTGAGGCTCTTGCCAGAAGTCCGTCTAATAGATCAAAGATGCCCGCAAAAAAAATCAAAATAGCAAACACTAATAAATTTTTTGAGATCACCAAATAAATGCAGCAGATGACTCCAAGTCCCAACCCTATAAGAGTAAGGGCATTGGGATGAATCGGAAGTTTAGCAAGCAGTTTTCCGAATCCGCTTAAAAATTTATTAATACTTTCTTTATGTTTCGTCAGCATGGTTTAATTTCCAGGGTATAGCATAACCGAAATCTTCAAAAAGTTATAATATTACTAACTACTATCCACTAACTACCAATCACTGGCCACCGGCCTTACTCCCCTAAATAAGCGCTTCTCACCTCGGGATTTTCACGCAAGCTTGAAGCCTTGCCATGAAAAGTGACACGCCCTGTTTCAATAACATACCCGTACCCGGCTATTTGAAGCGCCATGTAAGCATTTTGTTCCACAAGAAGAACCGTAGTGCCGCCTCTATTAATTGTTTTAATAACACCAAAAATCTTTTCAACCACCAGGGGTGCCAAGCCCAAAGACGGCTCATCTAAAAGCAGTAATTTTGGACGAGCCATAAGAGCTCTTCCGATAGCAAGCATTTGCTGTTCTCCGCCGCTTAAAGTGCGTGCCAATTGAAAACGTCTTTCATGTAAGATAGGAAAATAACTTTCTACCATCTCAATATCTTGCTTAATCTGATGCTTGTCCCCGCGTAAATAAGCACCCAATTCTAAATTTTCTCTTACACTTAAAAGGCCAAATACCCGGCGTCCCTCCGGCACTTGAGAAATCCCTTTTAAAACGACCCGGTGAGGGCTCGCCCCGGAAATATCTTCATCGTTAAAAAGTATTTTTCCTTTCTTGCTTCTAAGTATGGCGGACAGGGCCATAAGAGTTGTGCTTTTGCCGGCTCCATTAGCGCCTATTAAAGTTACAATAGAGCCCCGCGGCACCTCTAGATCAATTTTGTGTAAAACTTCAAGGCTTCCATAACTTGCCGTAAGATTTTCGACTTTAAGCATGTAAAACCGCCTCGGTTCCCAAATAAGCTTCGATAACTTTAGGATCTTTTTGAACTTCTAATGGAGTTCCGTCTGCTATTTTGACTCCATAATCCATCACAACAACTTTATCGCAAATTGGCATTAGAAATTTCATATCATGCTCAATGATGAGAAGTGTGACTCCCCGCTCCTGAATCTTTTGAATCAGCAGAAGCAGCTCTTTTTTTTCTTGAAGGTTCATGCCGGCTGCCGGTTCATCCAAAAGAAGAAGTTGAGGGCTCGAGGCCAGAGCTCTGGCGATTTCTAAAAGCCTTTGGTGTCCAAATGAAATTTCAGATGCTTTTGTTTTCTCATAGTCCTTTAAGCCGACAAATTCGAGAAGCTCCCGTGAGTGAATCAGAATCTTATGCTCTTCTCTTATCGTTTTAAAATCCCGCAGAATAGCATTTAAAAAATTAGCGCGCGTTTGAACATGCGCTCCAATCATTACATTTTCTAAAATAGAAAGGTTTTTAAAAAGCCGGATATTTTGAAACGTACGGCTCACCCCTCTTCGGGTAATTTGATGGGGATTAAAACGGGTAATAGGCTCTCTGTAATCTCCAAAAAGAATTCGGCCCGAATCTGCTTTGGCGATGCCTGTGATGCAATTAAAAAAAGTGGTTTTGCCCGCGCCGTTCGGACCAATAAGACCCACAACCGCGCCCCTTTCAATGACACAATCCATATCGCTAACAGCCACCACACCCCCAAACCGTTTCGTTAGTTTTTCAGTCTGAAGAAGTGTAAGAGCGGGTTTTGCTTCACTCATAATGATTTCTCCCGGCTGCCTCCCAGAAGGCCCTGCGGTCTAAAAAGCATTATCAGAATTAAAGATAAACCAAAAAGAAGCATTCGATAAACCGCGAAGTCTCTTAATAGTTCCGGTAAAAATCCTAAAATAAGCGCTCCCAAAATAACGCCCCAAGAATTTCCAAGTCCGCCTAAAACTACCATCGAAAGCACCATTACTGACAAAATAAAATCAAAACTATCCGGAGTAATCGTCCCTTGCTTAGCCGCAAAAATACACCCGGCAAATCCCGCAAGCGAAGCTCCAATCGAATGAGCCAGAAGCTTGGTATTAATAACATTAATTCCCGAGGTTGATGCTGCCACTTCATCCTCTCTTACAGCGCGCCACGAACGTCCAATACGGGAACGGTCAATACGGTGCAATGCAAAAACAACAAGGATAACTAAAATCACAAGCAAATAATAATAAGGCCTCGGATTGACGCCAAAACTAACCATTTGACCCGAAAAAAGACTACTCGGCACCCAAAAATGCGGGCGATCAATGCCCAAAAGTCCATTGGGGCCGCCTGTGACTTCCAAATTATTTAAAACAATTCGAATAATTTCTCCAAAACCCAAAGTCACAATAGCCAAATAGTCACCCCTTAGCCGAATGGCAGGAAACCCAAGAATAAATCCTCCTAACGCGCAAATGAGTGGTGCGATCACCAGCCCCACCCAAAAAGGAACTGCAAAATAAACATTTAAAATCGCATAGGTATAAGCTCCGATAGCATAGAAAGCGGCATATCCTAAATTGAGAAGCCCGGCCGAACCTACGATCACGTTAAGACCAAGAGCTAAAAGAACAAAAATCCAACAAGTGACAAAAACATCAATAAAATACGTGTTGGGAAAAATAACAGGATAAAAAAGGGCGGCTAAAAAAAATAAAGCGGGCTTTAATGGCCGTTTTTTTGGTGCGCGTTCACCCTTTTTTGTTTTACCAAATCGTTTTATTGCCATTTGTATTTTACCCCGTTAGAGATAGGAAGCGTTCAAATAACGCTTCCGTAATATTACAATCACAATTTAAAATTTTTACCTTGTGCATTTTCATTTTCATCAATAAATATTTGCTCAATCGTATCTCTAACGGGGCTAGTCTCTCTCGGGCATTCGTTCCCCCAAAAGTCCGGAAGGTTTAATTAGTAAAACTAAAATCAAAATTACAAATGCAAAAACATTTTTCCACTCGGAAGATATATATCCCGCGCCCAATCCTTCCACGAGCCCAATCAAAAGACCGCCCAACATGGCGCCCGGAATATTTCCAATTCCACCTAGGACAGCGGCCGTGAAAGCTTTGAGTCCCACTAAATAACCATCGTGAAAATTAATGGTTCCATAATACATTCCAAAAAGCGTTCCTCCGATAGCAGCCAGAAAACTGCCGATTAAAAACGCCCACATAATTGTCCGATTAGGGTTAATCCCCATTAGAAGTGCTGCCACCCGGTCATCAGCGGTGGCCCGCATGGCTTTGCCCATCCGGGTAAATTTAATAAAAAGTGTAAGTGTTATCATGAAAAATATACTGACTGCAAAAATTAAAATTTGAAAATTGGTAATCGTGGCGTGGCCAATTTGAAAAGAAACCACCCTGATAACGCTCGGGAAAGGCTGATTTTGGGGTCCATAGATAAGCATCACGGCGTTTTGTAAGAAAAAAGAAACACCTATAGCTGTGATGAGTGGAGCAAGGCGGCCCGCCTCTCTTAAAGGGCGGTAAGCCATTCTTTCAATCGTTATCCCTAAAAGAGAAGCCCCCGAGGTTGCCGCTAAAAACATTAGGCAAAGAATAGCAATTAAAACAGGTGTGGCGAGAGTCCCGGTTGTAATTCCAAAAATTAAAAGAACCGTTAAACCAAGATAAGAGCCCACCATAAAAATTTCGCCATGAGCAAAATTAATGAGCTGCAAGATCCCATAAACCATCGTATAACCGAGGGCAACCAAGGCATAAATCATTCCGATTGAAAGCCCATTAATGATTTGTTGGAGAAGTACTGAAAGCCAGTCCATAAAATAAGTATTTAGAGGTAACTGTTAAATATGAATTTTATTTTTTGATACAAATCTTTATCGCATCGTTTCGATGAATTCCATCTCACCGCCTGTTACGTGATAAACACTAATGACTCGATTCACATTATCTCCTTTGGAATCAAAAGTAATGGTGCCCGAGAGGCCTTCGAAATTTTTAATGCTTTTTAAGGCTCGGAGTACTTGCTTGCGGTCCTTTGCGCCCGCCCGCCGTATCGCTTCAATCAAAAGGTTGGCCGCATCATAAGCCAGACCTGAATAAAGGCCTACTTCTCCATACTCTGCTTCAAAATTTTTTACAAAATCTTCGGCGGCCGGAATTTTTTTTGTGTCAAACCCGACTTGAGTAACATAGGTTCCCTCAGCTAAACGTGGGGTGGCTAAACGAATCAGCATTGGATCCGCCATCCCATCACCTCCCATGAAGGTAGCTCCCAGTCCTTGGGCATTCGCTTGGCGAATTAAAAGAGCTGCCTCTGGATAAATACCGCC
>CAZLUT010000049.1:0-15213 GCA_964562805.1 uncultured bacterium
TAAAAAGATCATTACGGTAAGCTTGGACAGTCGCTTGATTATTAAACTCATCTGTCTGAATAGAAGCGAGCTGAGTGGGGGTGTTTAAAGTAGCTTGCTTAAAATATTCAGCTGTTTTTTGGATAAGATTTTTATAAAGATCATCTTCCGTGATAGTGGGGATTGCGGGCTGTACCGAAAGGTAAGTTATACCTTCTTTTTTTAGATTGTCAGCAATTCCCTCCTTATGATAACCGCCTGCTAAAAAAATTGTAATCTTCTGTCCCGATTTATCCATCTGCTTTATGAGATTCTCAATAAGCGCCTTATCACGCTCGACCGCAAGCTTATAAAAGCCCAGGAGCTGCTTGGCTCGGCTTTTCATATCATATTGTTTCAATTCATCTAGCCCGTTTATCCGTAGATGCCGGGCTTTGGATTCTTCGCTAACAAATTTGATTAAACGGTCTTTGGAAATTTTTTGCTGAAGCTCACTTAGCTGGGCTGACTCTTCTCTTGTAAGCCTCAGGTAAAGAAGCGCTGTTAAAAGCTCCGTGTATTCAGCGTATTGAAAGAGCTGTTCCTCAGCTTCTGTTTTAAAAAGCTTCTCGCGAACATCAGATTCAAATCGCTTTAAGTCATTAAAAAAAGCTTTTGAATCAAACTCTTCTTTTTTTGCTTTTAGTGTTTCGGGCTTAGACTTTATAAGTTCATCAAGCTTGATAAGTGACTTGCCCTTATCGATGTCGAGTTCATTTTTTACTGCCGCCCGGCTTAAAGAATCATAATAAGCTTTAAGGCTCAGCGTTCCTTCTTGAAATCTTTTACGTTTCTTTTCGAGGTTTTGAAGGTCTTTCGAATAAAGAACTGCTTCAAGATTTTTAAGCGATTGTTCAAGTTTTTTGAGGAGCGGGGCAAATTCTTTTTGAATCTCAAAAGATTGTAAATAGCTCTTTAAGTTATCCAGATAGAGCTTTGTGTCCTCGACGCCATAGACAGTGTCTTCATGAGTCTTATTGATCATAACGGCATATTCCATGCCGGTAATCTTGGCCTGGCGCATCTGGTGTCTCAGGACTCGTTCTTTTACTTTCTCATCAGGAAAAGCTCGATAGAGTGATAAGTCTATTTCTCTATCATAACCTTCTGTTGCAAGAAGCTTTTGAATCGGGAGATTTTTTTCGAGATAAGAGATAATATTCGCGATATTAATCTGCGCGTCAAAGATAGCATGCGCATCCTGGATATAGATAACTGCTTTCCCGGCATTACCTTGGAAGGAATCTTCTATCTTACCGATCTTCTTAGGAATGTTGATATTATTTAAGAGATGGTTGAGCTGATTGGAGTAATAATTTTCAATAGCAGGAGTTGGGTCTGAGAAAGCATTGCTTGGGGTAGTGCTAAGCACAGTAAAGACTGTGAAAATAACAACTATTGCTGTGCTGATCGGCTTTAAAAAAAACTTCTTCCTCATCTTCCCTCTTAACTTTGGTTACCGAATATATATAAATATGTACTTATATATAAAAAGCAATAGAGCTAAAATGCCCCACGAGTAAAAGATGCCTGATAAATCTTCAAATTTCAAATTTTTGACTAGTTTTTTTGATTTTATAGACATCATAACCCCTTACCACTAAACAAGTTACAAACGCTCTATTACCCGGCCCCCAACTTTTTACATCAAATGTTGGTGTTCCTTAGCGGAAATGCTTAAAAATTTGAGATTCGGGGCTTGGAGTTTAGAGTTTTAGTAGGCTATTTTCTTAAGCGTGAGGGCCTGGGGCGGGGCGGTTGGGCCCATTAAGTTGCGGTTTTTGGCTTTGAAGGCTTTTTTAAATTCGGCGAGGGTCATTTTGCCGCGGCCAACCTCAAGAAGAGTTCCAACAATGTTCCGAACCATGTTATAGAGAAAACCATTCCCTTCAAAAATAAAGGTGAGGTCATCCCCTTTTTTAGCAATTGAAAGCTTTAATAGCTTTCTTACAGTCGACATTTCCTTTTCGCTGGATTTGGCTTGAAAGCTTTTGAAATCGTGTTTCCCCACCAAAAGTTTGGCGGCTTGTTTTGTTTTAGCAATATTAATTGGATAAAAATAAGAATAGATACGTTTTCTTTTGAGGGGTGCGGGGATTTTAGAAAGTTTTACATTGTAAATATAAGTTTTCTTTTTAGCTGAAAAACGCGCGTGAAAAACTTTTGAAACCTTTTCAATTTTCTTAATAGCTGCATCGTCCGGTAAATTGGAATTGATAGCTTGAATTAAATTGGCGAGAGGTATTATTTGGCAAGTTTCAAAATGCGCTGTTTGTCCCTCGGCATGAACGCCGCTATCAGTGCGGCTTGCTCCAATAACTTTTATTTTCTTTTTGTAAATTTTTTGGAGGGCTGTTTCTAACTCATCTTGAACTGTACGGGTATTTTTTTGGGTCTGGAATCCCCCAAAATCTGTTCCATCATATTCGAGAATTAGTTTGTATCGTTGCATGTTTGATAATTAACCCCACCTAACCTCCCCTTATTTTAAGGGGAGGGATGGAGGGGTTATCAAAGTAGTTCCGCTATCTGAATTGCGTTAAGCGCGGCACCTTTCCACAGCTGATCGCCCGCAACAAAAAGATTCAGCCCACCTTCGTTTGAAAGGTCTTTTCGAATGCGCCCAACTAAAATCTCTTCTTTGGAAGACGCCTCAAGCGGCATTGGGAAATAATTGGCTTCTCTGTCATCAACCACCCGAATACCCGGGGCACGCTCCAAAATTTTCCTCGCTTCATCAGGCGAGAAAGGTTTTTCAAACTCAATCGTAATTGCCTCCGAGTGAGCTCTCATTACAGGAATTCGAATGCAAGTGGCAGTCACTTGAATATCGGGCTTATGAAAAATCTTTTTGGTCTCTTTTATCATCTTAGTTTCTTCTTCGTTATAACCGTCTGAATCAATTTTGGAATTATGAGAAAAAACGTTAAACGCAATCTGATGAGGAAACATTTCTTTTTTGGCAGGCTTGCCTTCTAAGACGTCTTTCGATTGCACTTCAAGCTCTTCCATGGCGCGGGCTCCTGCGCCGCTCGCCGCCTGATAAGTCGAAACAACCAGTCTTTTGATTGGGTTTACCTTATGAAGCGGAAAAACCGGAACCAAACAAATAATTGTAGAACAATTGGGGTTAGCAATAACGCCTTTGTGGGTCTTGATGTCTTCGGGGTTAATCTCAGGAACCACAAGAGGCGTACCTTCTTCCATTCGAAAAGCCGAGGAATTATCTACCATCACAGCACCCGCATTAACGACATCGTTTCTGAATTGTTTTGAAAGGGAGCCTCCTGCTGAAAAAAGAGCGATATCAACGCCTTTGAAAGAATCTTTTGTGAGCTCTTCAACTACAAGTTTCTCGCCTTTAAAGGGAAGTTTTTTGCCAACCGATCTTTTGGAAGCCAAAAGTTTCAATTCTTTAATTGGAAAATTTCTCTTATCTAAAAGTTCTAAAAAACAAGCGCCTACTGCTCCAGTAGCGCCTGCAATCGCAACGGTTTTCCCACTCATTTATCTTTAGCTCCTGTTTCTTTTTTTTCTATTTACTAACCACTAACAACTAGCTGCTATTCAAGCATTCCCGACTTTTTTGCATACGCAAAAACGTCGCCGGCTTCCAAGATTGGAAGAATATCGCCGAGTGGTTTTAATTTATATTCTTTTTTTTGGGTCTTATTAATAACCTTTTCTTCTTTTATCCGGACTTCAAGCTCATCATTTGTATGAATTTCTTTGTTGAGCCCCGGTTCGCACTCAAAAGGAATTAAATAGCCGCCATTAACGGAATTTCTAAAAAAGATCCGCGCGTAAAATTCCGCAAGGATCACGTCAACACCTGCTACATGAAGCGAAAGAGGCGCATGCTCACGGCTTGAGCCGCATCCAAAATTTTTACCTGCTACAACAATATTATATTCTGATTTCTTCTCGCCTTTTTTTACAAAAGGAATGCTTCCTTTCGGTAAACCGGCTCCGTGTTCAGGCACACCGATAAAAGCAAACTGGCCAAACTCTCCCCGCTCTCCCGGAATAGCCGGGTTATAAGACAAGTGCTCTGCCGGGATGATTTGATCGGTATCAATATCATCACCCAATACGTAGGTTTTCCCTGAAATTACTTCTTTCATTAGCTTATATAATCCCTTGGGTCTGCAATTTTTCCCTCTATAGCGGATGCTGCTACCGTTAAGGGAGAGGCTAAATAAACAGCTGATCCTTTTGCTCCCATGCGGCCCGGAAAATTGCGGTTGGTTGTTGAAATGCACACTTCTTCGCCTTGCAGGCGGCCAAACGTATCCTGCGGCCCTCCAAGACAAGCCGCGCAAGACGGCTCGGTTACCAAAGCGCCCGCATCTAAAAATATTTTTTCTAAAGAAGTTCCATCTATCGTTTCTGTTTTAAGTTTAGCGGCTACTTCCGTTGTGGCCGGAACAATACAGGTTTTAATTTTAACGTTATTGCCTTTTATAATTTGGGCCGCCCGAATAAAGTCAGTGATTTTCCCGCCTGTGCAACTCCCGATATAAGCCTGATCCAACTTAGCTCCCTTGATTTCACTTACGCTTGCCTTATTGTCCGGCGAATGGGGCTTTGCTATGGTTGGCTCAATATCTTTAACTTTATAAATCTGTGTGCTAAAAAATTTGGCGTCTTTATCATTTTTCATCACTTCAAAAGGAATATCTTTTTTGGCGCGGGACTTAACGTGGTCAATTGTTACCTGGTCCGGCTCTATAATGCCATTTTTACCTCCGGCTTCAATTGCCATATTGCAAAGCGTCATTCGCTCTTCGATATTCAAGGAATAGACTCCGTCGCCTGCAAATTCCATTGTGCGGTAAGTCGCGTGATCCACTCCGATTGAGCCAATGGTATAAAGAATCAAATCTTTAGCCATTAAATAGGGCGGCAATTCACCTTCAAAAATAAAACGCATTGTTGGCGGCACCTTAAGCCAGGTCTTCCCCGTACCCATCACAAACCCCGCATCAGTATTACCAATGCCGGTCGCAAATTCACCAAAAGCCCCTGCTGTGCAGGTGTGTGAATCTGTCCCCAGCAAAATTTCACCGGGTCTTGTGTGTCCTTCTTCGGCTAAGGTTACGTGGCAAACGCCTTTGTAGGTCTCGGCACCCGGCTCATAAAAATAAGGGAGTTTTTGCTCCTTTACAAATTCACGCAAAATATCAACGTTACGAAGCGACTTTTCATCTTTTGTAAAAATATAATGATCGGGAATAATAACCACTTTTTCCTTATCCCAGACTTTGGCATTTTTTCCAAAGCGCTCATGAAATACACCGATAGTACCCGGACCGCACACATCGTGAGTCATCAACACATCAACATCGACCCAAATATTGTCTCCCGGCTGGACAAACTTCCGGCCCGCGTGTTTAGCTAAAATTTTTTCAGTTAACGTCATTCCCATAATAATCGATTTTCCTATAGCTCTATTATTAGCGGCACTTCCTCACAATCAGGAAAAAAACAGCAGCTCACACATTCTCCCCAGACTTTGTGAGGCAAATCCGCCTTGTCTGTTTCTTTAAAACCGTGCTTTATAAAAAAATCCGGCTTAATCGTCAAGGTAAAGACTTTGGAAATTTTCATCATGATCGCCTCATCCAAAGCAGCTTCAACGAGGCGTGAACCGATTCCCTTGCCCTGATGATGGCGGCTTACTGCTAAAGACTTAACTTCGGCCAACTCTTCCCAAACGACATGAAGCCCTACGCACCCGATTATTTTTTTTGTTGGCGTTACACACACAAAATAATTCCGGATATTTTCATAAATACTTGTTAGCGGGCGCGGAAGCAGAAAATCTCCCTTCCGCTTCGCATAGCGATTAATAAGTTCATAAATGCCTCGGGCGTCAGCCACAGTGGCTTTTCTGATTTTGCTTCGATGCACTTTCTTTTTTTTCTTCATAACTAATATCAGCTTTTAGGTCTTAAACCCTCCTGAGGGCTTGAAGGAGAGGCATATTCTCTCATCGGCATCCGGCCTGCCAAGAAAGCTTTTCGCCCTGCCCGCGTTCCATCTTTCATCGCTTCCGCCATCAAAATAGGATCCCGGGCTTCGGCAATAGCCGTATTCATTAAAATTCCGTCGGCTCCAAGCTCCATGCAAATCGCGGCATCGCTCGCCGTTCCCACTCCCGCATCAACAATCACAGGACAGTTAACGGCTTCTTTAATAAATTGAATGTTAAGTTTGTTTTGAATTCCCCGGCCCGAACCAATTGGGGAGGCAAGCGGCATTACACATGCTGCTCCCGCATCTTCCAGCTTTTTTGCCATGATGACATCATCATTGGTATAAGGCATTACCGTAAAACCCTCTTTTACTAAAATCTTGGTCGCTTCGAGAAGACCTCCGGTGTCGGGAAGCAATGTTTTTTTGTCTCCAATTACTTCAAGTTTAACAAGATTGCCTAGCCCCGCTGCCTGACCAAGGCGCGTTAGCCTCAAGGCTTCGTCAACCGAATAAGCTCCGGCTGTATTGGGTAAAATGGTAATTTGATCACGGTCAATATAATCAATCAAAGATTCTTCACCCGGGTTATTTAAATTCACTCTTCCCACCGCCACTGTGATCATATCGGCTTCCGCGGCTTCTAAAGCTTCTTTCATAAGCTGGAAAGTGGCATATTTACCGCTTCCAATAATCAGTCTTGAAGCAAGCTCATAAGAACCGATCTTTAATTTCTCATCCGTGAAAGATTGTGTCTGTGTCATTTAAAGAGACTCGTCCTTTCTAAATTAAACTGTTTTGCCAATCGAGTGAAAACTAATTCGATTTTAAGAGCTTTGAATAAACGTCTTCGTATTTACGAGCCTGTTTTGCCCATGAAAAATCACTCTTAAAGCAGTTGGCTTGTATTTTAGCCCAAGTTGCCTTCTCGCGAAAGAGCTTCTCGAGTCTTTTTATGGCAACCCCTAAGTCTTTTTGGCTGTAATTATTAAAGACAATTCCGTTGCCCTGACCTGTTTTTTCATCAAAATCCCGGACTGTTTCCTTGAGGCCTCCCGTTGCTCTCACTAGAGGAACCGTGCCGTAGCGCATCGAGATCATCTGGGCTAAGCCGCAGGGCTCAAAAAAAGAAGGCATCAGATAAGCGTCTGATGAGGCAAATATTTGCTTAGCAAGCGCGGGGTCATATCTAAGGTGAAGCGAAAGCTGGCCGGGTGTCTTTTTATCAATCTCTTTGAGTAAGTTCTCATATTTAACACTTCCTTTACCTAAAAACACAAACTGGATTTTCATTTTTAAGAACTCGGGCAAAAGAGGCAGTATCAAATCTAACCCCTTTTGGTCTACAAGTCGGCCCACAAAACCAATCATCAAAGCATCCTTATCCACCTTGAGGCCAAGTGTTTTTTGGAAGGCCTCTTTATTTTTAGCTTTACCTTCGGTGTGGGAGGCTGAAAACGGAGAGAAAAGCTCCGGATCTTTTGAAGGGTTCCATTTTCCGAGATTAATACCGTTTAAAATCCCTTTTAAGTCTTTGCTGCGAGTTTTAAGAATATCTTCCATGCCGCATCCGTTTTCTTCGGTTTGAATCTCTTCGGCATACTCGGCACTCACCGTGGTTAGAAGATCCGAATAAACGAGGCCTGCCTTAAGAAAGCTAATGGAATCCCAAAATTCGAGGCGATCCCACCTGTATTCACTGTCATTAAACCCCGTTAAAGCAAAGCTTTCTTTTGGGAAATTGCCCTGGTAAGCCAGATTATGAATCGAAAAAACCGTGCGGGTTCTATTAAAAATTTTTCGCTTCCCGTAAATAAGTTTCAAGAAGGCCGGGGTAATCCCTGCCTGCCAGTCGTGACAATGGATAATGTCAGGAGCAAAATTAAGATAAGAAAGGCTTTCTAAAACGCCGCGGCTAAAAAAAATGAAGCGGCGGTCGTTGTCATCATAATCTCCGGTTGAGTTTCCATAGAAATGAGGCCGGTTAAAGTAAAAAGGCTGTTCAATAAAAAAGATTTCAACCCCTTGGTAAGAGGTGCTGAAAAGCGAGCCGTGTTCTTTGTTTTTTCCGACAGGGACTCTTAAGGAGCTTGTTATTTTTTTGAATTCAAAATTTTCTTTTTTAGCAGACTGATAAAAAGGAAGGAAAACTTTAACTTCATGTCCCAGGTGAGCTAAAGCAATACTCAGGCTTTGAACCACCTCTGCCAATCCGCCCGTTGCGGCGAACGGGCGCATTTCAGCAGCGGCAAAAACAATTTTCACTCAAACATATGGAAAAACAATTATCTGATAGTGAGAACGTTGTTGGTCTCGCCGAATCCATTGCCGGCCAATTCCGTTTCCCGCTGATTATCATTTTCCCATCTTCCATCAATATTAAAACGGTACTCGTGGCGTCCTGTCTTGAGCTTCAAGCTCTTCGACCAAACACCGCTTTTAGATCCTTTGAGAGGCATGCTTTTCCATTTATTAAAACTGCCTCCGATAGATACTTTTTTAGAAAGCGGGGCATAAAATTTGAAATCGATTGCCCGAGCTTTCATTTTAGGCTTTTTTGTCTGTTTTGAAGCCTTGGTTTTAAGAAGGCTTTTCTTCTTTTTAGCCTGAGCCTTTGCCTTCGGCTTAGCGCTGGTTGTCTTTTTTCTAGTTTTTGCTGCCATTTATTATCCTCCAAATTTCATGAATTAAGCTTAAATCCAGGCGTGAACCCTGGAGTATAGGATAACGGCTGATTTCAGGCAATAGTTTAGAAGTAAATTTTAAGTGATTTTTCCTTGTATTTCGGGGTTCAATAAATAGAATGCATCACTCTTAAAACTTAATAAAGGAAACTTTCAATGAAAATTTGTGAAATTTGCGGAAAAAAGCCTATTGTCGGCAGTTCAATTGCCCGAAGAGGTATGGCTAAAAAAGCGGGCGGTGTTGGTAAGAAGATTACCGGTATTACCCGGCGCAGGTTCTATCCAAACTTGCAAGTTGTAAAAGCCAAGCTGGCCGGTGGAACTGTTAAGCGCATCAAAGTTTGTACTTCCTGCATCCAAGCAGGCAAAGTTCAAAAAGCCTAATTAGTATCTAGCAGCCAGTGTTCGGAATGCCGGATGCTGGCGGCTGATCACTTTTTTACTACCTGCCTCGCCTTTAGAACCTGCTGTTCTTTTCCTCTAAAAAAGCTTCTTTCAGCTGCAAAATAAAGATCGATAACGTCTTCCCCTTTAAGCTTCTCATAAGCGGCCTTGGGCCAAAAAACTTCATATACTTTCCCTTTGGATTCAGCCCAAAATTTTAAGTTGTCTTTAACTTGAATTGGGCGCGATTTTACCCGGACATTTTTTGCCAAAAAGACAGGAGTCGGATTGCCTATACCAAAAGGTTCCAGCTTTTCTAAAGACGCGAATAAGGAATCATCCAAATCTTCAAAACCAATCTCAAGATCGGGATCAATATTCCCCGAAAAGTCTTTTCCTCCAAGCTCTTCCAAAGCGCTCTTTTGAATCTGGCCCCTAAGTTTATCGAGGTTTTCGGGTCTCACCGTAAACCCCACGGCTTGTTCGTGGCCGCCAAAAGATTCAAAAAGTTCCTGATGTTTGCTTAAAAGGCCGAAAAGGTTAAATCCTTTTACGGATCTTCCGGACCCCCGGGCTCCACCCTTTTCGATTGCAGCAACTAGGGCGGGTTTTTTATACTTTTCAACGATACGGCTCGCTACAATTCCTGCCACACCCGAATGCCAAGATTCATCCCACAAGAAAAAAATGCGATCCCTTGCCCAATTAAATTCAACTTCCGCTTTCCGGAGGGCTTCTTTTACCATTTTTCTTTCGAGGCGTTGTCTTTCCGTGTTAGCTTGATCTAATCGCTTCGCAAGCTGGGCTGCTTCATCAAAAGACTCGGATAGCAACAGCTCAAGCGCGGGCCGAGGTGAGGAGAGCCGCCCCGGGGCATTAATACGTGGTCCATAAATAAAACCAAAATGAAATGCGCGGGCTTTCTGGCTGCCCAATGAGGCTACGCGTTTTAGTTCGCGGAATCCAAGAGACGGGTTTTCGGTCAATTGCTTTAAGCCGCCTCTTACCAAAGTGCGATTTTCGTCCACGAGAGGCGCAAGATCAGCCACCGTACCTAAAGCCGCAAGGTCTAAAAATTCCATCGCTCCCTGCCCCAAAAGTGCTTGTGATAATTTATAGGCAAGGCCCGCCGCTGAAAAACCTCTGAAAGGATAGGGGTTGCTTTCAAGCAAAGGATGAATAATGGCATCGGCTTTGGGCAGCTCCGGCTTCATGCGGTGATGGTCAATAATAAAAACTTTAAGCCCTAATTCACGGGCTCTTTCAATTTCTTTGTGACTTGAAATTCCGCAGTCGAGCGTGATTAGAATGCTGGCTCCGCTCTGCCCAGCCTGCTCAACACCTTCCATTGACAAACCATATCCATGCTTGGCCCTAGTAGGCAAGAACGAGTCATAAGAAATGCCTAATTTTAAAAATGTTTTTGAAAGAATGGCGGTTGCTGAGATTCCATCAGCATCATAATCTCCGTGTAAGAATATTTTTTCGCCCGCTCTCCTGGCTTCTCGGATGGCCGCTACGGTTTCTGCCATTCCTTTCATAAGCAAGGGGTCTCTAAAATGTGCTGAGGTGGGCTTTAAAAATCTTTCGAGAGTTTCGGTGGTGTTAATATCGCGACGCTCAAGAATTTTAAGAACTAAAGGGTGCAGACCAAATTCCTTAGCCAAATCAGGCGTTTGTGCAGCATTAGGTTCAGTGCTCGGGATAGAGCGTGTCATAGGCTAAGCGCAGGGGCTAGATCTAAGATCTGAGATCTGAGGGATCTCTCGGATCTTAGTTCTTAGATCTTAGATCTGCTTCAGTCTGCCGCGGGTCCAGCAATAGCGCTTTTTAAGAATTCGATTTTGGTATCCCCTTCGCCCACTTTTAGGATAACACTGTTATCCTTGAGGCCGGAAACAACGCCTAAAATGCCGGAAGAGGTGACAACCTTATCTCCCTTTTTAACGCCTTCAACAAACTTTTTAAGTGCTTTTTGTTTCTTTTGCTGAGGACGAATCATAATGAAGTAAAGAAGCGCAAACATAATAATAAGCGGCGCATAAGCTAAAAGCGGGTTCCCCCCCTGAGCTGCTGAACCGGCTGCCGGAGCTTGAGCGTAAGCAAGTGCGATTAACATGTAGTAATACCTCCAAGTATTGGTTTGTTACACACGGTATATAAAACCGTGTGATTATCTGAGGTCGGCATTGTAATTGGTTTTGAAGCTTTCGGCAAAGGTTTCAAATTTATCTTGGTCAATAGCCGTCCTAATTTCTCTCATAAGGTCTAGAAAGAAATAAACGTTATGATAAGAAAGGAGCCTGTGCCCCAAGATCTCGCTCGTGTTAATCAGGTGCCTCAGATAGCTCCTCGAAAAATTACGGCAAGCATAACATTTGCACTTCTCATCCAATGGCCTTAAGTCTTTTGCGTAGGCGCCATTACGAATTACGAGAAGTCCTTCTCTTGTAAAAGCGCTCCCGTTCCGCCCATACCGGGTGGGGTTAACACAATCAAACATATCAACACCCGAACGAACGCCTTCTAAAAAGTCCAACGGGGTTCCAATTCCCATCAAATAGCGGGGTTTGTTTTCCGGTAATTGGTGGCCAAACTTACGCATAATACCGATTCTATCCTCATCAGGTTCGCCTACACTCACTCCCCCCAAGGCAAATCCATCAAAATCAAGCTCCACGGTTCTCCGAAGAGCCTCCTGGCGAAGTTCATCATAAACGCCCCCTTGGACAATGCCGAAAAGGAGCTGGTCCCGCTTTTTATGAACTGCCTTCGCGCGCTCCATCCATCTAACCGTCAAATCTAGAGCTTTTTTAACATCTTCTTTGGGACAAGGATAAGGCGAGCATTCGTCAAATACCATGGCAATATCGGAACCGATCACTTCTTGAGCGCGAATCACCTCTTCGGGTGTAAGATGAATTTTTCTTCCGTCAAAATAAGAATTAAAAGTAACGCCATCTTCAGTAAGTTTTCTTAAATTGCTAAGCGAAAAGACCTGATAGCCTCCGCTATCCGTCAAAATAGGTTTCGACCAACCCATAAATTTGTGCAGACCGCCGGCATTTTCGATAATTTCCAAGCCGGGCCTTACGTATAGATGATACGTGTTTGAAAGAATAATCTGAGCGCCGCTCTCTTCAAGGTCCTGAGGCGATAAGGTTTTGACCGTGGCCTGGGTCCCTACCGGCATAAAGTCCGGCGTTTGAATCTCACCGTGCGCTGTTTGAATTACAGCGCGCCTTGCATGAGATTTCGGGCTTTTTTTAATTAATTTAAAATGCTTAGGGTTCATTTAAACTAGTTAAAAAGGCCACTTCTTCTCTTTTGGCAAATCGACATCAAAAGCGTTTATCGCCCCTCCCATCATCAGATAAAACCCCGTTAAGATAACAAGCTCCACCAAACATCCCGTTCCGTATTTGCTGACAAATCTCTCCTGCAAGTGATGGGGAATCGACTCTCTTTTCAAAATAAACTGAACGATATTAATCGCCTGCCTGTAATATTCATAATGAAGCGGAAGCGCTTGGCCTGACCTCAAGCATTCAATAACAACATCAGGTACCCCCAAACTTCTGGCGCTTGGTTCATGGTTAACCCATTCGTATCCTACATTGCTTTGCTGTGCCACATATAAAATAACTACCTCGCGAACATCGCCAGGCAGCTTGCCCGCAAAGCTTAGCCGTTCTCCCAAATCACTCACTTTGGCTGTCAGCTCAGGATTGTTCAGCAGCGCGCGATACAGCTCGTTAGCATGCCCTCTTTTTTTTAAAACCTTTTCGCAAAGCCCTTTAGCCTTAAGTTTGGAAGACTTCAGCGGATCGGGTATTTTTGACATCTTTTTCTCCCGCTTTTTATAACCAATTAAGAAATAGCTACGATTTCGACCTCAAAGTTTAATGTTTTTCCCGCGAGCGGATGATTAAAATCAACCAAAACATCTGAATCACGAACTTCCTTAATAACGCCTTGAAAGGCCTGTCCTGTTTGTGATTTAGCTTGAATGCCCATGCCCTCTTTAATGTCCTGACCGCCTAAATTTTCCTTTGAAACTTCTACGATCGCCTGCGGATTAATTTCCCCGTAAGCTTCCTTGGCTTCAACAGCAACTTGACGCTTATCGCCCTCCTTGAGACCTTCCAATCCTTTTTGGAGACCCGGGATAATTCCCCCGCCCCCGTGTTCATACTCTAAGGGGTCTTTGCCGGATGAGCTGTCAACCACTTGGTCATCTACCGTTAATGTGTAATGAAATTTTACTTTTTTCCCATTTTCTATCATTGTACATCCTTTGTTTCGCCCTCCACTTTTTGGTTATTTAAAAATAGAGGGGCTTGATTAATACGCTCTATTCTACCCCTAAATCCATTTTTTGTAGCTAACAGAAAAAAGATTTTTGTCTTTGGATAAAAGGTATGGTTTTGGTGTAAAATTCTCAGTACCAAGGAGGACGAGAATCATGCCGATAAAAAATAAAAGCTTAATATTTCTTTTAATATTTTTTGTGGCTCTTCAGGGGTGTATTACGATGACTGTTTTAGCGCTGGGTGCTATAGCGCACTCAAAAAGCCAAAATGAAGATACTGCGACTGTAAGATTAGATGCCACGCCTGAGGAGGTTTATCAAGCAGAATTAAAAACGCTCGAAAAGCGTTCTGATGTCAAGATTACAAAAAAGAATCCTAAAACCCACACTATCGAAGCTACTATGGGTAACGATAAGATCACTTCAAGCGCAAAACCCGCGGCTGATGACGATACAAAATTGACAATTGTAGCTAAATCACCCGATCCTCTTAAAACAAACGAGAATCCTGCTCTTGATCTTGAGCGAGATGTCTGCAAAGAGCTCGGTGAAAAATGCACAGTGAAGGAAAAAAAGTAAGAAAAAGGAGGTAATTATGGAAAAGAAGTCGGCTCCGTGCTGCTGTACAGCGCTTTTTGGAGTTTTGGTTATTGTTTTCGCTTGGTTAAAAGTCACGTGGGCGCCAATTGCTTTAACAATATTGGGTGCTGTAATAATTCTAAAAGGGATTGTTAATAAATGCTGCTGCTCTGATGTGTGCAAACCAAAAGAAGGCTCTGACGAGACTTGTTGTAAGTAAGTTCTTTAAAAAAGCGGGGCGCTCGCAAAACACCTCGCTTTTTTAATATTATTTTTGCCAGCCTTTAAGTTTTTTGTCGGCTTCTTTCTTGGCTTTTTTAGCTTTCTTGTCGGTATCTTTTCCTTTTTTCTTCGCTTTCTTTTCTACCTTTTTAGCTTTTTTCTCGGTCTCTTTCTTGGCTTTTTTAGCTTCTTTTTCCGCACGTTTCTTGGCGCGCTTAGCTTTGCGTTCAGCCCGAATTTTTTCCTTTTCCGCCTCAGGCTTTCCAATCGTAGCAAACCAGTCTCCGGTACGGTTAAAAATCGACTCCTCACTTGCCTTTTCAAGGGCTTTATCGCTTGCGCCTTTCACGTCCTTTGCAGCTTCAAGCATTGGGGTAAAAGAAAAGCACACAGCGAAAATTAAAAGTAACGATAATGCTTTTTTCATTTGCATCTCCTTGTCTTTTAATAAAATTTTATTTTATTTCTGATACAGAAAATTTTTCATCCAGCCAGAGCGCCACGATTTTTTCTACCGGAAAATTCCACTCTTTAATCAACTCTTTGGCATTACAAAGCTGCTGCTTTTGCTCGCTTTCTTCTGCGGGGTTTCCCGCGCAATCATAGTGTCCTGCAATTGCAATAATTTTTGATCCGTGCTTAGTAACAGAAATATTTATTTTTTCTTTTATAGAACCAAGAGTGTGCGTGTTCTTAGAGTCTGACAAAACCTTTTCAGGCCCGGGTTCCGTTATCATATCAACATAATCGGCCCCGCAACCTTTCTTTAAATAGTTGATAACGGGCTCTTGGGCCCTACCGTCCATACAATTAATGGCTGTGACAAAAATTTTTTTCATATCAATAACCTGTTATGCGATGGTAATGCCGTTGTCCAAATAAACATCCTGCACTGCATTAAGTAATTCAACTCCTTCTTTCATAGGTCGCTGGAAAGCTTTTCGGCCGCTAATCAGTCCGACCCCCCCGGCGCGGTTTTTTATAAAACCCGGCCTCACCGCCGCCCCCCAATAATTTTTTTGTTAAGCCCCACCCCCA
>CAZLUT010000050.1:0-15156 GCA_964562805.1 uncultured bacterium
GACCGGAAATATCCTTCAAATCGGTTTGAGTACTTATCAAGGCTTATATGCCAATCTTTCCCAAGATAGTAGGAAGGTATGAGAAAATTCAAAAGAAATATCAGAATTAAAACACTGTTCCGCAAACGAACTGTTCCTGGCAAGTAATAAGGTGATAGTAAAATTACGCTGATAAACGAATGAGCCAAAAACCGGGACGTGTCGTGAACAAAAAATAAAAAAACAAAGGAGGATAAAACCGGAACAGTAAGCAGCAAAAAATCAACTACATTTTCACGAATCTTCCTGAGGAGATTACAGATTGAAACAATGTAAATGATGGTAAACAGTTTAAAAACTACAATCCAAGACCAAAAAAAAGGCTGATTCCTCGCTGTGGTTAAAGGGTCTCTAAGGATAGGTTCTAAATAAAAATGGATATCAAATTTATAAAGTTCCGGATGGTAACCTGTGATGAGCGTTCTGATAAAGAGATAAAGAAGGAGCCATGAGGTCAGTAATATTAATTGGTTTGATATCTTTTTACCGTCAGACAACAGGAAATGATTAAATCGGTAGTGGTAAAGATATATAAGCGGAATATACATGATAAAAAATTCATGCACACTTAACCCAAAAAAAACAAATAAGTAAGATGGCCGCGGGAAAAGCAGGGCCAACATCAGAAATATATAACAAAAAACATCCGGAAAGCCCGGCGCACCATAATGAAACTGGACAGGAAATAAAAAGGCAAGGCATACAGATAAAATAATAGCTGTGAGATAATTTTTGTAGGTCTTGAATGCCCAGCAATATATCAAAATTAAAAATAAAAAATTCGCAATTAAAAACAACGAATAATAATCCTCGCCCCGAAACCCGGTGATCCAAGCAATCAAGGGAGCTAGGTACCGAGAAATAACGGCATTAGAAGCAAAAGGAGTAATGGAAGCGGCTTCATACATTCCGAAATGGCCACCCCCCATTTGCTTCCCATTAGAATAAAAAAACGAGGCTAAACAGGCGGCCGCAATTAAAACTAAAAAGGCAAGATGAAAGAAGCTGTTACCTTTCCATTTTTTCTGTTGGGAACTTTCCATGAAACTCATTACCATATGCAGACGTCAAAATAAAAATGGTGATGATTTAAATCCCCAGCTTGGTTCTTGGGAGATTCAACTTCAAAAATCAGTCTTTCTCCACCATCTTCTCCGCTTCCTGACGGCAGTTTAAGTTCGGCATTAAATAAACCAGGTAGGGGCGCTACATAATCTTCAAATATAATCGTCTGATCCAGTCTAACTCTAAAAACTACTCCTTTTCCTCCGGGATTTTTAAGTATTCCGTCTGCAAACCCATAGATAACTTTCAACCCTTCTTTTTTTGATGATTCATCAAGGATAACTTTTTTCACAGAACCCTCTATAGGATGAAAAAAAATTCTGGCATCATGCGCTTTTTTAAAAAAATCCGGCTTCCGATAAATATCATGCCATCCGGGGATATTTTTAAATACGTGCATTTGTTTTTTTTCTAAAAAAACTGCTTTTTTAACATGCCCTTTGTTCGATTGAATTGTTGCATTAATTTGATCAAGATTATTGGATAAAATAAAGGGATGAGCGGTTTTTTTATGATAATTGTAAAATATCATCATGGCCAAAATAAAGATAACTATTAGTCCACCACCATATATTAAAGTTTTATAAGATTTTACTGGGAACATTATTTTACTCTTAAAAGCGGCTGATAAAAGGCACCGCTTTATTATTCGACTTTTTTCAACAGTTGAAATCTGGATTCTTTCTTAAAAATCTCATATTTGTTTTGCGACAAAAGCTCCTTGTATTTTAAACGATTTTCCTGATTGGGAAAATATAACAGTAAATAATCTCCTTTGCCGTCAAAATACCTGAAAGTACTGATTTCTTTAACTGTGGTAATGTGCGGGCAAAGCGATTCTGAAGCCGAAACCGAAGAGCCTGGCGGTATAAGCGCGACAAGCTCTTTAAGAGCCGCGAGCTCTTTCTTCTCTTTCTCGCTAAAGTGAAATCTTTCTTTTCCGCTTCGGAAATTAGCTTGATTAAAAATAGCGCCGTATTGCCAGCTTATTACGATTGATAAAAAAAGGATTGCACTCACCAAAAGTTTATAATCAAAATACTTGGCTCGCATACCTTCGGATTTTTCGAGAAAAATTTTCTGAGATTTTTCTAATAACAAAGGCGGCCTCACATTAATGTTTTTATCCGAGAGAACACGAACGTAGCTTAAAGAAAAAAGCGTCGCGACAAACAGGCCGGGGGCAATGTACCAGATGTATTGATAGCCGAATGTGTACATTGCACTATTAGCAGCTGTTCCCAGCAAAATAACGGCAAGACCATAAAAAAGCAGGAAAATATTTTTTCTAAAATTAATCAAAAAAGGGACAAAAGCCAGCGGTAAAACAATCTGAAGAAAATAAGTGCATTTTGGAACTGTCAGTATATTTTTAAAAACAAAGAAAGGATTGGTAAGTATGCTCTTGAATAAACCCAGCAGCCCTGAAGTTCCCTGGGCAAAAAATGGCGCGTAATAAAAGGTGTAGCCGCCAAATTGGGCGCCGCTCAGGGCCATTATCTTTTTAGCAAGCAAATACCAGCAAAATGACAATAAAAGGGTAATAAATAAATGAAAAACTTTACGGTTGTACAAAAACACAAAGCATGCGGTAAAAGCAACCAAAATGGGCATATCTTCCTTAACGCTCAGGAGTAAAATGATAGCGATGTAATAACCTAAATACTTTCTTGTAATTAAAAAATAAAACATCAAGAACAAAAAAAGCGGCACGAAAGCAAGGTCATGCATATTATTAAAATTAGCGCCGTGTTGGGCCGGATATATTAAAAAGCAAAAAGCAATAATTAAAGAAATGATATTCGATCCTAAAATTCTTTTTGAAAGCAAGTAAAGCGGTAAAGCAGCTAAAGCGATAACCACGCTTTGTATAATCAGTATCGTCTCCGTGTAAGGAAAAAAATAATAAAAAGGAAACAGCGCGTAAAAATAAACAGGGCTAAAATGAAATTTCCAAAGTGGTCCGCCAACATAGGAAGTGTACATAAAATCCCCTCGGGAAGTATTGAAAAGCGCCGTTTCATTAATTCCCAAGTCGTAAGCGGCTGTGCCAAATTGATAATGGTTTAAAATGCTGTAAAAAGAAAAATAAATCGAATAAAAGACAATTAAAACAAGAATGATCTGAAAACAAAAACGGTCAGTGAAAAAATTTTGAACTTTTTCCATCGGCTTCAAAAAATCCAGCTCTTCCCTATTGTTTAAAAAAATGAAATAGTTGTAGAATGTAAAAATAATTAATATCAGAAATGAAAAAAGCGGCTCTGCCCGCCAAAGGTTCTTTTCAAATAAAATAGGCACTGCAAATAACGATAATAGAATTAACAACAAAAAAGTTGTTTTTTTTCTGATTGTTTCCGAATCAATCTTCCGCACTGAGCTCACTAGAAAAATCCCGCCGATTAGCAAGCTTAAAATACCGATCGAGATCCCCGCGTGTAATAAAATTTGGTTTTGAATATTTCGAGTGCTGAAATTGTCAAAAATAAAATCTTTCAAGAGATAGAAATGATTAAATTCCCAAATAAAAATTCCTACAGAGAAACCGGCTGCAACAGTAAGAAATATTATTTTTATAATTTCTCCGGGAGAAGAAAGTTTTTTTAAATTTTCCAAGCTCATTTATCGTTCCACGGCATTTTTTGTTGCAGCATATTTAATATTTTATTGATTTGTAATGTGATATCAATTAAATGTTCCCTTTTTAAATTGACAGAAAAAAATGAATAATTCATAAAAGGCTTTAAGAATCACCGGCAAACTCCCGCCGGATGCTTCGCCGCCTGTTCTTGAATAATGTTTAACAGGCTTTTGAATAAAGACACCTCCTTTAGCAACGGTTTTAACCATAATTTCCGTACTGATAACAGCTCCGTTTGATTCAAGGTTGTAAACATTGATCTTATCTAAGATGCCCCGCCGAAACAGCTTATACGCACAATCAATATCCTTTATTTTTAAACCAAATAACAGCCTAATCAAGAGGTTCCAGCAGGCCGCAAAAAAAATTCTCAATTGATTATCTTGCCTCTTTTCCCTGTAACCAACGACAACATCGTAATCCTTAGCTAACTCCAAAAAAAGCGGTAGCTCTTTTAGATCAAATTGGTTATCACCGTCCGTAAAAAAAACATGCTCCCCGCAAGCCGCTCTAAAACCTTTTATCAAAGCTCTCCCATAACCGCGATTATTATAATTGCTGACCAAACGGACTTTTGGTTCTTGGCTGCAGATCTCTTTAGCAATAGAACGCGTATTATCTGTACTACCGTCATTTACCAGGATAATTTCATAAGAAATATTAAGCGAATTCAAAACCTCGGAAGCATTGTTCACGAGTGTTTTTATGTGGCGCGCTTCGTTATGTAACGGGAAAAACACGGATAAAAGAGGTGTCATTGCCTTAAAACCTTAATCACGACGATTGTTTGCATACTGCATCCGATCCTAACGGTAGATCATCTCCATCCCATCAATATATTTTGAACTTTTTGTTAACCTGAATGGAAAATGATTGGTAATCACATCCGCGTTTCGGTCTTCTGAGACAGGATATTTCAACTCTAATATCACATTCAGTTGGCTCGCTGACTTCCAGGAAACCAGGCCATCCAGGCAATGATTAAACTTATAAAATTCCAGGTCTGAATCCAGTGTAATGCGGTAATTTCGGCAATGAGACCGGTAATAATGTCTGTGATACCGAGTGACCACAACGGGTGTTAATGAAGTAACTTCGTAACGAAGAAAATCCGGAAGCTCAGCTTTCCTGGCCAATTCTACTATCATGCTTTCGGTTAAATCTTTTGAACAAAAAACAGGGAACGGAAACACCTTTTTGTCAACAATCCAGCCGGATCTTTTCTTTAATTCCAGACGCGATTCCCGAATCACGCCGTTCAAATCTCCATACCACCTGAGCCTTACTTTCAGTCTGTCAGCCGCTCCATTAACTTTGCTGAAATAGCAGTCGAAATTATGTGAATCAAAGTACAAGGTGTTAACAAAACGGGATTCATAGATCTTGGAAAATACTGCCGGGTGCAGCTTTAAAGCGCTTTCGATATCCTTCAGGGAATGTCCTGTTAGGACAAATTTTCTTTCAAAGCGCTGATCTGTAAAATTAAATTTTTCTGAATTCTTCATAAGATCGATCCGCATCACAGATAAGAGGCGCCTTTTTTACGGGCGGCTCCTGGGTTTTGATAAAATGAGGGTATACATCAACTTGGTTTTCTTTAATAACGATATTTAAAAATGAGATTCCCCTCATTGAACTGCCGTTTACGTAGTAATACACGCCATCACGATATTCATAAAATAAATATTGCTTATCGGTGCCATAATCTCCCGCAAAAACATATTCTGTTTTACCTTTAATAATCGGGTGTATTTCCTCCATCCAATTCAATGGAGAACGAAGTTTTTTATCAGGCATCCCCCTGTATCCGGCATACCAGAGAGGCGCATGTAAAAAGACAAGGAATTTTTCACCAGGCAAGCTGGCTTTAAAAACCGAATCTAACCAGTTCAGCTGCTCCTCATCTATTACAGGCGCTCCTACCTCTTCTTTTTTGTTATTAGTGTCTAAAAAAATAAGCCGATAACCATCCAAACGTTTTTCAAAATATGATTTCCCTGCTTTTTTTTGGAACATTTTTTCTATAACTGCCTGATGAGCCTGATCAGCGCTTATGAGATCATACTTTCCCGGAGTTATCCACACGGGAACATTAATTTTTTTAAAAACAGAATGCACATATCCCCACTGTTTTTCTAAAGAATTCTCAACCGCACTTTCATCAGCAAAATGCTGTTTTCCCGTTGTGATAACATACTGATCATACAATTTATCGTATTTCTCCACTTCTTCTTCATGGGTTCCTAAAATCGAGTTGCCATTTAAAATAATCGCTTGGGGACGGCATTTTTTAATCTCATCAATAAGTTTACGGGTTTCGGAATAGCCCTTACAAAAAATAGTCCGATAAACATTACCGATAACGACAAACGAGCTCTCTCTCGGTTTTTCTATCTTTTGAATGCTGCCAAAGGCAGTGCTGCCAAACAGCAATTGAAGAGAGCAGAAAAAAGATATTAACGGAATAAAAAAAGCGCGGATCATTAACTTGAAATTCCTTTGCTTTTTGGTTTACCCTTCAAAACCTCAACTTCACTGCGAGTAATCCGGCAAGGTTTGTAGCTTTGGATATCCATAAAATGAGGATACACTTTTACCTTATTATTACGAACAACTACATGCAAGAATACGATTCCCTCCTTTGAGGCTCCGCTTATGTGATAAGAAATTCCATCTATCACTTCATAAAAAAAATAACGCCTGAAAATACCGGCGTCCCCGGAGAACACAAAATCAACCTTGTCACGGAGATGCGGGTGAATAATTTTCATCCAATTAAAATCTGTATTAGTTGTGTGCCCGGGAGCACCCCTAATCCGGCTATACCACATTGGTAAGTGTGTAATTAAAAAAGTAGGTTTTTGGCTTTCGCTATCTAGCTCTGATAAAAGCCATTGTCTTTGAGGTTCATCAATATAAGGGTGATAATGTTCAAATGCTGAATTCAAAAATATAAATTTGGCTCCGCCTAAAGTTTTTACGCCATAAATTGGATCAGCGACTCTTCTTTTATAAACGTTCTCAACAATCTTTGCACGTTTAGCGTTGACACTGGTAATATCGTGGTTGCCGGGAGCTATCCAAATTGGAATTTTTAATTTTTCAAAATGAGAAAAAACGTAATCCCATTGACTCTCTAGCGAGTCTTCTATTAATCCCATTTCTGGAATGCCGGCACCCATAAAAACGCCGACGATAATATCACCTGTAAATATAACAGCGTCTGGATATGGTTTTAATTTTCTTATCTCGGCTATCAGCTTATTGATATTATCCGGATCACCGCAAAATATCGTACGGTAAAGATGTCCAATAATAACAAATGAAAAAGTTTGATCAGAGTCAAGGGTTTCACCTGCCTCTCGTAAATCAGATTTTTCCGCAAAAGAAATTCCAGCCGATTGACCAGTCAACATATTTAACGAACAAAGGAAACAAAGGAGCAGAATTAACAAACACTTTTTAAGGACTTTATTCATTTTCGATAATATTTTGAACTTCTATTACTTTTCCCGCTATCTTTTTACCATCAATTAAAGCCTTCGAGCCCGATTGAATTAAATGCGGGCGGTCGATATCTTGGAATTTTACTTTTTTTAGAATGATTGAAGCAGGGCCGAATTCACTCTTTTTTTGATAAGCGGCGATGCCTATCTTTGAATTTTTCAGCTTACTTTTTTCAATTTTTACCTTCGAAAGATCTTTTGCCGCGATCGCTATCTGGGCATTGCTTATTTCAAGACCTTGTCCCTCCAGCTCACTTCCCTCACCAGCGCTAATACCTTTGTCTCCGGAGCCCTTAATCCTAACGCCTTTTATGGCAACCAAACTCCCCGAAACATCAATTGCGTCATTGGCAGAATCATTAAACAGGGAACCTATTATTTCTCCATTACTAAAATCAACATCCAGCGCGTCAGAAGCGGAATTTTCAAATGTTGAATTTTTAATTCTGAATTTTGAACGTATTATATTTAAGCTATCCTCCGCCTTCGCGTCAAGAAACCTGCAATACGCCGCGTTCACCGGAGATTCATAAAAAGTCACAGCACCTGTTAAAAAAATATTTCTGCCTTCAGCGATTGAAAGGTCCTTAAAAACTGTGTGTTCAATTACTGAAACCTCTCCGGCCCCAATAACAGATACTCCCCCGCTGCCGCCATCTTTCGAGATAAAAATAATCGGCTGATCAGCATTCCCAAGACAAAAAAGCGGAGAAAAAGAAATGATTTCCGTGTTCGGAGATAAGCGAAGTGTTGTTCCGGGACGGATATGAAACGAATATCCCGATGGAACAATTAAATCCTTTTCAATAATCCAATCCCCCTTTTCAACAAAGATTTTCTTATTTTTTTCGTCTATTTTTAAAAAAGGAAACTGGGTGATGGTCGATCTTTTTTTGTCGATCATCTCATTAATCGCGGTTTCTACAATTCGGGGGAAAAAATATAATTCTTCACTTCTCACGTCAGCTGTTCCTAAAATCTTGTATTTAACTTTCATATACTTAAGCATTTCATCATTCCAGAACATGCCGCGCGGAATGTCAAAACCGATAGTCTCATAAGACAGGGGTTCCATATGATTTTCATAAGGAGGTAGAACTATTGGTTTGCCGGGAATAAATTCTTTCAAATCTTTATAGACTATCTTTTTAATCTCAATCGGGAGAGAAGTGATGTTGGCCGCCTCAACGTATAACTTGCCTTGATCCGTCTTTGCAAAATAGACATGGATATCTTTTGGCTTCTCAAATTCTTTCTGAATCAAAAGCTGATTGTTATAGAGCAATTTTTTAGAAAATCGGATATTGGAAAATTCGGATTCCAAAAACCAAGCATTCTCTTCAATTAAAGGATCAAGATCTTTAAATAACCGGTCCAAATACTTCTTTTCAGAAACTCGGCGCAGCTGGCGAACATACTCACGGGACAAGTTGCCATCACCGAACCATTTCGATAAAAGCAGATACCTGCCGTTACCTTCCCATAAACTGATGGCATACGAATTATCTGACGTGTATCCCGAAGCTATTGTAGAAAGCTTTTTGCCGGCATCAAGGTCGAATGGAATCGGTTCTAAAAGCTGAGTAAGCGGATTAAAATAAAGGCGAAGATTGTTCGGATGAATTACATGATGCGCCCCAAAAAGATCACACAACGCTAAGAATTTAGCTAGTTTTTCGGTATCAAACACATCGCTGGCGCTAAGTTCACCTATCCGGAATTTTTCCAGCATGGTGCGAGCCAGCTTAAATTGTTCGGAAAGCAGGGGGTCTTTTACTACCCTAGCTTCTCTAAAGGCCTCGATCTTTGATGTGTAAAAACTTCCATATTTATGCTCTTTTTTCCCGCTTGGAACCTCTCGACGCCTGGCCTCCCACCAAAGGGACTCGTTAAATTTAATAATTGGCCCTTCCCGGAAATGATTATCTTCAATTAAAAGTTTATCAAAATGCTCTTCCAAAGCATAAATTCCCAAATTATTATTATTAAAGCGAACTTTTAAAAACCTGTACCGCGGGCTAACGAGGTTTTCTCTTCGTGAAATCTGGAAAAAAAGCCACTCATACAGCCCTCCCCGTGCCATGGGATGGTGAAGAGAAAATTTTTCCATCCTAAAAAGTGTTTGTCCGTTTAAAATTTTTATTCGAAACGACCATTTACTGTCATCACGTATATTGCCTATTTGATCACCTTTTAAACGTATCTCCGCGTTGTAGGTTGATTTCCCATACTCAATCTTAGCCGGAACATAATCATCCGGACTCGTAAGCAGCAGCCCTTCCTTTAAAGCCTCGTTTCTTTTTTGATTTAATTTTTTGTATCCTTCTTGGGTAGTCCTTATCGATAGGGTGCCGAGCTTGCTCTGCGGGTACTTAAGTAAATTTATAGTTTCACTTACGTTGGCAGTCTCAGGTCCTTCAAATCCGGCGCTAGACAAGGTAGATCGGCTTAAAAGAGAGCCGGAACCATAAAAAGCGTGAAAACTGCCTAGAATAATCAACGCCACTAAAACAAAGGCTCCCAAGCCAAGAACAACTATATTAGCGGCGTTAAACTTGTTCTTAGAGAGCGGGATTTTCAACTTACAATATTCTTGTCGTCCAGAAAGACGATCTCAAGAGAGTCATTTATTTTCTTTAAGTCATGCCGGCATTGATTTAATAAATTAAAATTTTTAAACCCGACCAAAAAAGTCGCCTCAATCACTTCGCTGGTTTCATCAAATCTTTTCAGGTTCAATTCAGAGCAAGATTTCTTTAAGGTTTCAATAATCTGCTTCAGCTCCACCTTGTTAATTCCTACATCTTTTACCGAAAGAAAAAGATTGGCGTTTTCACGGCCATATTTCAATAAACTCCAAACAACGATCACTCCCGCGATAAAAACGAAAGCTATGATCGTAATAAGCCGCTGGTTAGCACCTAATCCCAGCCCAACAGCAATCGCTAGAAACAAATAACTTAATTCCTCCGGCTCTTTAATCGCTGCTCTAAATCTCACTATCGACAAAGCACCGACTAGTCCCAACGAAAGTGCTAATGAAGATTTGACTATCGAGATAATAAGCATCGTTATCAAAGATACCAGTATCAGATTGGACGCAAAAGCTTTGCGGTTTGAAAGAGAGCGTCCGAATTTCACGTAAACCAAACTTAAAAGAAATGATAAAATCAAAACTATCGAAAGATTTACTAAAAATTCAACAATTGGAATCTGCACGCTTAAGCCAGATAAAAAATCCTGGTATGTCATCACCCTATTCATTTAGTCACTCCTTCATTTGATAAACTTTTAAAAATTACTGCTTTCTTAAAAAAATAGGTAAACACAGTTCAAAAACAGGCTGATTACTTCGCTCTAAAATCATCAGCATTAATATGCCCCCAGCTTCCCGATGAATTATCCATGATAACAATCTGCCCCTTTTTACCCTTCCATTTCGAAACATCCCAGGTGCGTCTGGTCATCGTTTCCCGGTCATATCCTTTTCCGTCAGGTTTCTCAAAAAGAGTTTCGCGATCATCAACAAGAAGCATAACCCCAACATCACGCGTTCCGTTTCCGCCTCCGACTAAAAAAGTGATGTTATTTTTTTTAATTGTAAATGGAATTGATCTCAATTGCCCGACCGGCCCGTCAGTTTGCACGCGCCCGGCCCGGACAGACGGCTTATTTCTGTTCTCAAAAGTCCCGATCCAATAACTGCCCTCTAAATTTGATCCTAACTGTCTGGCCCGCATGATCGGATTATCACCAAAAGTCGGCTGCCGCTGAAACGCCTTGCCGCCCTCTTCTGTCCAATTGGTTAAGTTTCCGTATTCAAAATTTGAATTCTCAAAAAGCAATGTGCTTCTCGCAAAAACGCTGGGAAATAAAAAGGAAAAAAGTAAAACACCGATAAGTATTGCAATTATAATAATTGATGAAAATAAAAAATATTTTTTCATTCGTTTCACGATTCCTTTTCCGCTTCTTCTGTTTTAGGAGTTATCAGTAAGTTATCAACCCCTACATTAAACGCTTTTGATTTATAATTTTTACCGACGACTTTAAATACCAAAATATTATTCCCCTTGTTCATTTCAATATTTTTTAATGTAATTTTTTGAAAATAAACGTTTGGAGAATAAAGATCTATCGGATCGCTGATAACTTTATTATTTAAGTAAATTTCAACGATTCCAAAGTCCTCAGCCATTGTAAATTTTATTTCTACATCTGCTTCAAAAAACTGGGGAAATCGAAAAAGAAAACCAATCTCACCTCCTATATTTTGTGTTCCAAAAAATATCTGATCATCGGAAACCCACCATTCTCCGTATGGATTCATGGCCTGTTCAATTACTTTTCCTTCGCGAGCGTAAAGGATATGGCTTTTTTTAAGGTCGAGTGTAAAAGGACTTCCCAGCCCTATTTCATCCCACATATTATGAGTGTGGTCAGCCAGCACCCCCGCTTCTTTGGCCGTGATCAGCTTGTAGATCCACCTAGAGTCGTTTAAAGCAAATTTTTTGAACTTGTACCGTCCTTTTTCCTTTACGTTGTTAAGAAACGTATTGAAAGGATGGCCAAGAGAAACCAAAAAGAAATCTTCATCTCCTTCGTAAGCCTTTCTCAATGCCATCACAAAGCCCGATTCACCGGCTCCCCAATTATCAAAACCCCAAGAGTTAACCATTTCAATCCTAAGATCCGGCCGTTTTTGGTAATACTTTTGGTAATACCACGCCAAAGGATAAAATGTCCGGGAGTCATCATCAAAAAGGATAGCTCCATGCGGTATTTTTTCAAAAATAAGATCCGCAAATTCTTCAACGTCATAATAATTTCGCTTATTGGGGTTTGCAATATATTCACTTGTTTTATGCGTATTATGAGAATGGGTATTATTATATTTTTCGAACCACATGCTGCCAGGATTACTGCCCCATTTAGCTAAATGGGCATAAAGATAGGATGGAAACCACAGCGAAACAATCAAAATCACAGCAACAACTGCATTTAGAAAAATATTTTTTTTCTTTCGAAGAAAATCTAAAACAAAATGGAGTCCGTAAGTTCCAAAAAAGACTAAAATTACAAATGCGGGAAGTAAAAAAGCAAATTTGTCCCATGTTTGATAAAACATAAAAAACCAGGAAATCATAACAAAAATTATCATTAATGCTAAAAATGCCTTCGATACTTTCCATGTTTTTACTAAAAAATAAAAACCGGTAGGGATTAATAAAAGAAAAGCCGACGGAAACTGTTTAAAAATAAGGTAGGCATAGTCGTACAACGCGTATGAAAGGGTCCCTTTAAACATAATCCCCTTAAAGTCCCCTCCGCTTGCCCATTCTAAAGCTCCCCAAAAACCTAAAATCTTTATGTCTTTGATAAAGGTTAGAAGATACGGCATAAAACCTAACAAAAAAAACAGAGAGCAAAAAAGAAAGATTTTTACACATTCTTTTTTATTTTCGATCATTCGGTAAAAAAGCGCTACAGCGGCACCCACCGCTAAGGCCCCCATTAAGACATGGTTAAAGATAGAAAGCCCTGCTATGAAAAATAAGCCGTATAAATACTTGTCCTTGTAATCGTTTTGCATCGCATACAGCAAGTAGAGGGCAATAACCATAAAAAGGGCATTAACCGCGTACACTTCCGACAAGGTGCTGTGCCACCACATTGAATTAGAGACCATAAGAAAAGAAGCTGAAAGGATAGCGGTAAGTCTTGAGCGGAATATTTTATAGATTAACAAATAAAACAAAGCAATGGTTGTGCTTCCGACTATTACCGAAACCAAATTAGCCTTGTAAGCAATATTATCGATCGGTAAAAATTGAAAAAGCCAGCCGAGGATCACTGTAATGTTATGGTTATTAACATGAGTGTTAATCTTAAAATGCTTAATCCCATCAACTAGGAGCCCCGTGTCGCCCAGACCAATGGTCGGCGCGCAAGTATACAAATAAAAACACAGCGGAATAAAAATAAAAAAATGAAATAGCGCGCTTGATAAAAAATAAGAAGATTTATTCAAAAGGCTCGTCCTTTCCATCTGTTTAAAGCTCCTTCATGGCTATCCTTAAAAAAATAGCTCTTGCTGATTGTTTGCAGGGATTATAACTCGAAATTTTTTCCTTTGTAATCCTTAATAAGAAAAATAAAGATTTAAAAATTAAGTTTTTTAAAAAATTTTTCAGGAACCAGCTTGATTATTAACATGATTATCCGCCAAAAGCAGGGCAGATAAACTACATCCCTTTTCTTTAGTATCGCCCGATAGATTCCGTAAGCCACAACTTTGGTTTTTGCGAAAAGAAGACCTTTTTTAAGGTGGGCTGTCATTGGGCTATCGACAAAGCCCGGTTTAATAGTGGTCACCGTAACACCTTTATTTGAAAGACGGTTTCTGAGGCCTTGGAGGAAAATTGAAAGACCCCCTTTGGCGGCTCCATAGACATAATTGCTTTTTCTTCCTCGATCCCCCGCCACCGAAGAAATAACCGCTATTACTCCATGCTCCTGTTCTTCAAAAAAATTAGCGATAGGCGCTAAGAGTGAAACAACGCTCAAAAAATTGGTTCCAATTTCATCTCGAGCTAAATTGAAATCCTTCTGGCAAGCCTCCTGATCAGGCAATGTGCCGTGCGCGATTAAAACAGTATCGAGACCTGCAAGCGATTCACGTGCGCTTTTTAATATTTCCGGGTGCTTCTCGGTATCGTTAGCATCGCACACTATAAAATCTACTTTCCGAGCGCCTCTAACTTCCAAATCGCGAGCAACGGCTTTTAGTTTGTCTTCATTCCTTGCCGCTAAAAACAACTCGGCTCCATCGTGAGCAAAAAGCTTAGCAGTCTCTTGTGCTATGGCTGAAGTAGCGCCAAAAATTAAAACTTTTTTCATATTTTTTCCTTTTTTAACTGTTGGTTACCCGTCTCCAGAAACTTGATGAAAATTTAGGGTCAATATATTGCTCAAATTCTTTCCAGCGGGGAAAAAAGACTTGAAAACTAGCAGGGCTCATTCTGGCGTCTTTTGACGGATTAATCGAGCCGCGGGCCTCTTTTACAATCTCATCGAGCTCATCAAGGAAATCAAATGTCTTCTTACCCCTATTGGGAAAGTCGAGTGCTAAAGTAATCCCCTTCCTGCAAAAAGAAAGGATGCCGGGTGAAGCGATATCGCTGCAAATTTTAAGCACCGCTAGAAAAGAAGCTTGGCCTGAAGCGGCGATTTTAGAAAAAATAGACTTGATAACATCCCCGTCGTCGTAGGGAACAAGGCATTGATATTGAAGAAAACCTTTTTTTCCATAAATTCGATTCCACTCAGCTACAGCGTCCAAAGGATAAAAGAAAGGGTTGTAGTGCACAAGACTGGAAACTTGCTTTTTTCTCTGCTTACCATAATAGGCGGCATTAAAAAGTTTCACCGTCAAACTGTTCAGCGCAATGCCCGGCATATCCAAAGGAACGCGAATCATCTTATTTGAAGGAATTCTAGGGGATTCGACCTTTCCCAAATCAGCAAAATTTCCTCTCATAAAAATTCCTTTCCCCAAGCTTGCTCCTTTTGAAAGGCAATCAACCCAAGAAACCGTGTAATCAAATTTTTGATCAGAACCCTGATTTATTTCAAAAAATTCATCCAGGTTTTCGAATTTAATGGATTCCATCCGGATAAAGGGACTAGGAATACGTTTTAACCTGATTTCAGCCCAAAGAATAAGCCCCGTAAGACCAAGCCCTCCGATAGTAGCTTTAAAAAGTTCAGAATTTTCTTCGTGAGAACAAATAAGGCGGTCTCCGTTTGATCTAAGGAGTTCAAATTTTAAAACATGGCAGCCGAAGGTACCTGCCTTATGGTGATTCTTGCCATGCACATCATTTGCGATCGCGCCCCCCACTG
>CAZLUT010000051.1:0-14969 GCA_964562805.1 uncultured bacterium
GAGAGCACCACCTCCTGCTACGAGCCATACCTCATTACCGTCCCAGACAGGGCCAATGGAATTGAGCATCGTTCGTCGCTCTTCATCAGTTTTGGTAAAAAGATGAAGCGAACCGACACCAAGATCAAATCCATCCAAGACAGCATAACCGGTAAATAAAATCCCAACCAGAAAGAACCACACGGTATTTAAATCAAAGGCAATATTCATGCACGCCTACCTCTATTTTTAATCACAACTTTTTCGGGACCATTTTGAATTTTTTGGTTAAGAAGGAAAAGAAAAAGAGACAAAAGAAGCGTATAAATCATGGTAAACAAAATCAAAGAACTCAAAACTGCATTAGCCTTCACCACCGCGGAAAGTCCTTCAGAAGTCCTGAGAAGACCGTAAACGATCCAAGGTTGTCGGCCTACTTCAGCGGCGAACCACCCTGCTTGATTTGCAATCTGGGGCCCCATGACCGAAATAACAAGCAACACGAGCCACAAACGGTTTTCAAAAAGCTTTTTGCGCCATAATAAGAAAAAGCTAATAATTACTAAACCAAATAAAGCAACTCCGATCACGATCATAATGTGATAGACCTGAAATACAAAATTAATTGGCGGTCTGTCTTCGGGTTTAAATGCCTCAAGACCAGTAACCGTTGCACCTAAGTTCCCATGAGCCAAAAAGCTCAACATTCCGGGAATAGGGACTCCCCATTTTACCTTTTCAGTTTTTTCATCGACCCAGCCAAAAAGATATAAGGGTGCTTCTGATTGAGTTTTATAAAGACCTTCAAAGGCTGCGAGCTTGGCCGGCTGATGTTCACCAACACCCTTTGCGCTCTTGTGACCGCTTTCAAGCTGACCTAATAAAGCAATAAAAGCAACGATCAGTCCTATCTTCATTGAGGCTTTGGCAAACTCTACATGCCGCTTCTTAAGCAAATAAAAAGCGCTTATACTAATTACAAGGAACGCCCCCGCCTGCCAACAACCCATTAAAACATGGCTTAAGCGTTCCATCGAAGACGGGTTAAAAACCATTTCCCAAAAACTTGTGATTCCAGCCCGCACCTGAGTGCCCTCGCCTACAATGTGATAACCGGCAGGCGTTTGCTGCCAGGAATTAGCTATGACGATCCAAACGGCGCTAAAATGAGCTCCCAAGCAAACCATGATGGTAGAAAAATAGTGGAAGCCGGGCCTGACACGATTCCATCCAAAAAGCACAACTGCCAGGAATCCCGATTCAAGAAAAAAGGCAAAAATTCCTTCAGCCGCCAAAGCGCTTCCAAAAATGTCGCCAACAAAACGGGAATAAGTTGCCCAATTGGTTCCAAATTCAAACTCCATCACAATGCCGGTTGCTACCCCTATAGCAAACGTAAGTCCAAAAACTTTTGACCAAAATTTAGCCATATCAAGATAAACGGGTTTTTTAGTCTTGAGATACATTCCTTCCATGATGACAAGGATTAAGCCAAGACCGATACTGAGAGGTGGAAAGATATAGTGAAAAGAGATTGTTAGGGCGAATTGGATTCTGGAAAGAAGTAATACATCCATGATTGGAAGATAAGATAGCACAAATAGTGATTAGTGGGTAGCGGTTAGTAAAAACGGGGACATGTGCTCCTCCCTGGCACACTAGCCATGGCACGTGTCCCCATTTTTAAGCTGCTATTGCCCGTTCGCGCGCAGCTTTGAACGATTGAACAAGTTCGGTCAGCTTATCAAGTAACGCATCTGTAAATTTAAACAACTCTCCATCTTTCCTAAATGTATCTGGAAATTGTTTGTGGAGCGCTTCCAAATCACCCTGGAGAGCCGCAAGCTGACTTGCTAAAACGACCATCTTAAGATCTACCATTTCGCGCAATTCATCCCCTTCGGGAAATTGATTCTTGGGATATTCAATTACCTTAACATGCTGCTTCGGCATTTTTTCAAAAGTTTCACCGCTTGCCAAAACCGCAATGTGTTTCAAGAGGTCTTGTTCGGTTCGAATCGCGGGGTTAAGTGACCGCGCTAGATTAAAGAGTCTTGCCATAACTCGGCCCTCGAGCATCTTTTTCATACCAACCTCAGGATTAATCTCACTTCTCATATCAATTATTTGAAACCGCTCAGGATTCTCTGTAACAGCACTCCCGATTCTTGCTCGTATTTTATTTGCTTCGATTTCACTCAATACTTCCCCGTTCCACATCGCTTGAACAATTTCGTTTGGATTTCTATTTAGCCTATCAATTAAGCCATCTAATACTGTTTCCTCGCTAAGTAAATTCGCGTCAATTACTGCCACACTAAACGGGTCCTGAACCACATTTTGAGAAATAAAATTATCATAGATAACCAGACTCCCTTCACCTAAACTTCTACCTTCTATTTTCTTTTGAACAATGATTGGAAATTTTATAAGCTCAGAAATATTAACTTGCTGGAAACGGGGATGTTTCCTCAAATCCGAAAATGACATATCTTCGTCATCTAATGGCGGAACAAATTCATCAGTCAACCCTCTGTCTCCGGCAAAATTAATATCAAGCATTGAAAAAAATGTGAGCATCTTTAAAAATTTTAGGAAATTTTCTGTCTCATTCCCAAAGACCTTCGCCTTCACCTGAGACATATCTTCAAATAATCCTTGGGCTTCTTCACGGTTTGGCCTCATATAAAAATTAAAAGGTCTATCATGGTAATGAACAATTTCTTTTACGATCTCTGCCTTATGAGAATCGTAACCTAGCTTTGTTAACAGATCGTAAGCTAAGTCAGCTCCTACTCGGTAATGGTCCTTTGCGGCCAAATAACCATAGTCGTGGAGAATAGTGGCAAGTCGTAAAATCTCAGCAGTTTCTTCATCTTGAGCTAAATCTGCGTAATAGTTAAAAAACGGCTCAGGATTAATTGCAAAACTTCCGCCAGGACGGAGCTCCTCAGGAAACAAGATTACATCTCTCTCGGCCGCCTTGTCCGGAGCCTTAGCAATTTCTGTTATATGATTATATCGATTCTCTTCAAATTCCCCATAAGGTGGCACCGCTCCCCATGTGTGTTTGCCGGTAATTTCAAGCGGGAGCGTTGTATCAAAAAACTCCCAAAGAGCTGATGCGTTCTTTTGCTTTAAAGCTTTTTGAAAATCTTCTCGGGCTTCCCGGCCACGGATTTTATGTAAATTGAAAAGCAGCTCTTTAACTCTCTCTTTGGCATCGTCATTTACAACCATCTTTCCTTCGCTTGTTACGAGCTCTGTCTCATAAATCTTTTTTACCGCTTCTACAATCTCTTTTGCACCAAGACTCTGCCCCTCAACTGGAGCTAATGGAAAAATAAGATGAACGGTGGTGCCATCAAATTCATCGGGGCTAATAATTTCTAGCTCGCCGCCCATCTCAGAGATATTTTTCCGTGTTGATACTAGACCCAGTCCCTCGCCGCCTTTCAAAAGGTCATATTCTTTTGTTGAAAGGCCATTAATAAAAGAGAGTTCTTCTCGGGCTGTTTTGTGATTCCGTAACACTTTTAACTCTTCCAGCCTCTGATCAAACTCTTCTCGGCTTAAAATCTGTTCATACCCTCGCTCCTTGAAAACCTGTTTAAATTCTACTTCCCTCGCATATTCAATTTGTTTTTTATCGGGATTAAACCATAAAAGCTCTTCATTAATTCCTGCGTGAGCTTTTTGATACAACTCGTCATAAGCTATTGTCTCTTCATTTCGTATTGACAAAAGAATTTTATTTTTATCATCAGGAAAAGAAATTACTGACGCGCTTACATTAACCTCTCCTGTCCGTGGACTTGCAAGCGCATTCCCTAAAACTTCTCCAAGAACACTTCCTATAGCGGCCTCGCTGGCATCTTCGGAATCAAAAAAAGAGTCGCTGTAAGATTTTGGTACGTTAAATTGAATCGTCAGGTTTGGATCTATGTCGTCTAAACCTTCTACTTGCTTTATGGCATTTGGAAAGCCATAACGTGTTAAAGAATTTATTGTTCGATATAACAGCGCCTCCAAAATTTCTTCGGCTTTTTCTTCCTCCCCCAAACTAGCTCCTTTGGCGGCCTGGCTTAATTCAAGGGCGGTGCGAAGTGTTTTGACTATATATTCATCATAGCCTGTTTCTGAATCTTCCATTTCTGAAGTTAAATCCCGCCGAATACGAAAGGCCTTTTTAGCCACCTCACCCAGCTCGTCCGTAACCTCTTGATCCTCTATCCACACTGAAGGCTCGTTCGGAGATTTTATTGCTCCGCTCAATCCCAATCGTTTTACAGTAAAAATAAAATCAAATTCATCATACTCATCTTCACTAATATGATTTAAAAATAAAAACCATCTAAAATGGTCTGCATTTTCAAAAATAAGGGGTTTTTCTGTTGTATGGAGTGAATTTAAAAAATCATAAAATTTTTCGGTTTGTAATTTTAATGGCGCATCCTGTATTCCTTGAGTGCCAAATAGCTTCAATATCTCCCTCATGGCAACCCCGTATAATCTGTCAAAGTTAGCAAAATCAAGATTCGGCTTTTCGCCTTCCAAAATTTCGGTCATGGTATTTATTAACTGGTAAGACATATATGCTTTGTACTCATTCGTGTGGGAAGAAGCTACTAAAGTCGGGTCTCGTCCTAGGTACCGCTCAGCTAGCTCGTTGCGCACTTGCGCTCCTCCGCTTACAGAGCTGATCACTCGGGCACGAGGTGCTAAAGGTAATGAACCCAAATTTTTATAAAGCCGGACATAGTCTTCGAAACCCGTTTTATCTTGATTAATCACAGGATCCGGAATATTAGAGGTATATATCAAGTTAACCTCTTTACCGCTCGAAGCGAGCTCCTCTTTTATTCTCTCAAACGCGCGTCCCGCAAAATCTCCGGTTACAACTTGGATTTGACCTCGCAAGATCTTATTTCGCACCACTTTATAATTTTCATCAGAGTAAAGAACTCCTTCGAGGCGATCGGTGTTCCCTAGAAAATCTGGACCAATAGGAGTCGGCTCAAAATCAAGCGAGTTTTTACTGTTATGATATTGAAATGGATCAAACCATTCGAAAAAACCAAACAGAAAAGACTTAATTTCTGTTCCAAGCCGATCTTTAATCTCGGGGCTAACATAGGGCATAAGTAGTTGTGTCAATCTTTGGGCGTTTTGCTTTAACTTATAAAAAGAAACCACTCTTTCTTTTGCAAAAAGTATGAAGTTCTCGAGACCTGTATTTTTGTACGAACTTTTTTCTTCTTCGGTTAATTCAATTGAGCCCAATTCGGCAAAAAAATCAAGCCGGCTTTCATTCTCATTAAAAAGCGTAAAGATAAGAGGCCAGACCATTTCAGTCACAAGAAGATTGTAATCAACTATATAAGCTCTCTCGGAATCGGCATGAAAAATATATTCCAAGGCAGTTCCGGCACCTGTTCCGATAAAAACACCACCTTTATCTTGAATCGAAGTTTCGGGTGAATTGGCATCATAAATATGGGACGGTCTTATTTTTTCGTTACCCGGATAATCAATGCTCGAGTTAACAATTCCTTCACCAGGTACGGAATATTTTCTAAGTCCTTCAAAGTAACGTCTTACAAATTCCTCAGCACCAAGGCTCCCAGCTTCGATCTCACGTTGTTTTTGTATTTGCAATAATTTTTGGGCGGTTGGTGTATTTCTAAATTCATTACCGTGAATAGAAGTGTTGTACTTTAACGTTTGTTCAATATCTATAAAATCAGCTGAAAGATGCCCTAATTGGCCTGTCTTTTGAAGATGTTCAAAATTTTTAGATAATGGGATTCCGCCTCCGCCCGGCGCCTGGAAACCCTCTTTATCTAGTCTCTCTAATAATTCCGCTGGGATCTTATCGACTCTCACCTTCTCTGAAAGACCAAAAGTGTCGGCTGATGGGTATGTCTGGCCTTGCAGACTCTTTGGTATTTGAAATATCAAGACAACGGGTTTTTCCACTTTTTCACCGAGCTGTTTTACCCACGATTCCCACCTAAGATAACTTGCAGATAATGGGTTTTTCTCAATTTCTGCCAATTTATCCGGATCGTTAAGCCGCAGGTATTCCAAATAATTGGTTCCACTCTCATCAACAAAGTGATCCGGCGCTTCTCCGATAGCACCATAAAAACCAAAATCCAGGATCAATTCGGCCTTCTTGGGTGTCGTTACATGCGAGGCCGTTATCAATACGTCTTCCCCTAAGCTCGCTCCCTTCGCCATAGGTAAAATAAGCTCGCTAGGAGGAGCGGTCATATCTTCAATAAGCGGTGGAAATTTAAAATCATAAAACATTTCCTGGTAAATACTTTCCTTGGGACCAATCTTGTCTTCTGAATCAGTTAATAAGCTTTGAATAACCTGATTATTGTCAGTATAAATTCTAACCACTGTTTTCACTAAATCATCTCCATCGGGCACGCCGCCATAAATCAATTCATCGTTGATAAAGACAAGATAATCCCTGCCGAACACCCGGGCATCACGCACAAATTGATTTAACCTAAGAATATAATGAGGCTTTGATCTACCTAAAATCGCTTGATCAATATCTTTTTCAATCGCGCTCAATGGCAGAATAATTTCCAGTTCTTTTTTCTGTTCCTCATAAGCTTTACCAATCCCTCGGATGGCCGATTCGATGCAAGCAGGATAATCCGAAGTGCTAAAAAGATAATTTCCTGAAAGCGCAATTCTTTCTGGAAGGGGCTCTTCATAACGGGCAAAAAGATTTTTTGTGTATTCTTCTACTTGACTGAGTCCAACGTTTGTCGACACTTTCAAATCCCTGCCTAGCCGATTACTTTCAGCAAGCGTTCCTTTTAATTCATCCCGCGCGGCTTCCCGTTCTTCTGCCCCCCGTGGAAAGCCATGGATATCAAGCCAAGTAATGGGCTTATTTGAAAATTTGATATTTAATTTTTGAGCGGCTTCGGCAACTTTTCTTCTCTCACCTACAACACTCGGAAGACTTTCGGCAAGTTCCACAAAAAATTCGTTATCAGTCTCGCTGGAAAGTGGGCGTCTAAAATCAATTTTAATTGCTCCTTCTTTAGCATGAAAAACGGATCGAATAGCAGCCCTTTTTTGGACCTCAGTGCCTTTTTCTAAAATTTCTTGCACTAACTTAGAAGCTCTCTCAACGAGCTCTGCTGTATCCGGCAAATTAATATCGATTGGGGTAAAGATTATTTTTATGAGTTTACTTATTTCTCCTTCCGTAATTTGATCAGGTGAATTTAAAATTTTCCTACTTAACCGCTCCAAAAACTCATTTTCTTCGCCAAGCGACTTTCCGGTAGCAGGAAATGCACCTTCTTTAAAAATCTCATTAACGGTTTTTAGATAATGCTCCCGCCAAATAGGGTCTGTGATTGGCATGCCGGGATAATACTCTCTAGCCTGGTTTGCTGCTTCAACCTGTGCTCTATTCACCCAAATCCAATAATCTTCTGGGCTAATCTCATTATTTCCTAATACATCAAGTAACGCACCAAAAGCTTCCTGATACCTATAGAGAAAACGATAAACCGCCTCATGTCGCTCAGGTGAGGAGGTTATTTCAGGATCAACCACTATAGGATTTTCTGATCCCGCAACAATGAGTTCACGAAATCTATCAAAAAACTCATAGGGAGTACTGCTCGATTTTAATACTGTTAACAGATCATAAGTGCCGGGCTGCCTTTTCCTACCTCCTTTCTTAGGACCCGCACTTTTACTTGTCCATCGGCCGCCCATTAAACCCGGAAGCCACTCAACTGTTGACTCGCTTGCCACACTCCCCCCTTCTTGCAAATAATCAGGATGGATAAGAGTCAACATGACTTCAACCGCAGGAATCCTTTTGGATTCAGGAAAATTAACCGGACGAAGCGCACCATCCATCCCCACAAATGCTCTTTTCAAATAAGATTCTTTACTTTTGGCATCCGGAATTTTTGTATTAAATTCTTTCCACCACTCTTTAAAAGCTTTTTGAACGTCCCATTCTTTGATCGGCGCTCTACCAGACCATATTTCTTCTAATCTCTGATAGAGATCGCTTCCTTCTGGGGGGATTGTAAGGCCAAGATATTTTGAAATATTGAGACTTATATCAAATTCGTTTCTTTCCAAAAATCCACCGTCATAAACTTGGAGTACAAGGCCAATATTTTCCAAATCAAAAAAATTAGTAATTTTTGCGGCATCAGCTATCTTATAATTTGATTTAAAATTGTCAGGAATCCCTTTTTGATACGAAATAATGAGGTCAGGCGAAGCTTCAGGAGAAAATTCTGACTTTAACTTTTTAGGATGAGCTACTTTTACACGGTCACCAAATCCCATCCGCCGAATAAGATCAGCCTGTGAACTTACAACCCAGATTTCTTTCGCCTCATCTGCTGCGCTTAAAAGACTCCCAATTAAAAGAGAAACCCGTTTTTCGACATGCCCAGCAATCTTCTTGCCGGAAGCCAGTATCCAGATGCTTTTAACACCCGAAACATTTGAGAGCTTTTCGTAAGCATCTCGCCGGTTTGCCATAACCCTCTCAAACTCGTCCTCATCACCTAAACTTTTACCCTCCGTAGTTTCTTCCCCCTCATAAGGCGCCGGCACTGCGCTAAATTGATTAATAAATCGATAATAGCCGGTAGCCGTTTCACCGGTCGGGACAACTTTCCAAACATTTTCGCCCTTTTCGTTTTTACCTGCTCTTTCTAACACATTTGTCATACCGCCAAAAACATAAGCCTGGTAATTAAGTCCAATGAGAAGCTTTCGTCTACCCTTATATGAATCACTATATTCAGCGCTTAAAAAAGTTTTATTAGGATCCCGTCCCTTGTTAACACCGACCACCTCATCAAAATCCCAATATTTTTTTTCAGCTTTAGCACTTTCTCCAATAACATCTTTGATACGGCTTATTCCCCGGCTATAACTTAAAATGGCAAATCGAATTTGATCATGTGCTTCTTTTTTAGGGTTTTTAGAAATGCGTTTTGGATTCAGGCTTTCGATTTTTTTTCCAATCTGATCGTGGTAATCCCGAATAACAATAGCGGAAATCCGGACATTTTTATTAGGATTCAAAAGGATACGATCAACCACTCCCGGTATTTTTTTAACTTCATCAAAATCCATACCTCCAAAGATCTCATCCTCCGAAATAAGCTCCGCTTCCTGAGCTTCCCTCCAGTACCCTTTTATTTCCTCTTCAGAAACAATCCCAAGTGTCACAGCTTCGTCCCAATATTCCTTAAGGGTAAGAGGGTTGATTTGTATTAACCCCCGCCCATCCGATTTGTTCCTCGCAAAAGGATTAAAATTATTGGTCTCCTGAAAGGCAAATGCCGCTATAAAATCAACTGATAATCCCTGCTCTCTAGCGGCTTGATAAAAGTTCCTTACGTCAAACAGAGGACGGCGCTCCTTTAATGGACGAGCTGAGTTATAGGTTATGATATGTTTATTAACGGCACCCTGAAGTTTCCTGAGAAAAATATGGAGATTGCTGTCATAAAAAAGACTGAGCTCACTTTCTGTCAAATCGCTAAGATCTCGATACCCCTTCTTTGATTGTGTTTTTATACCAAAAGCCCGATAAAACTTTATTCTTTGATCAAGATTAAGCTGCTGAGTCAGTTGGATAGTTTTTGCTCGGTGTTCTTGCTTAGCCATGCGATACACTTCTAACCACTCATCAACCCCCAGCTCCTTTTGTGAGGCGGGGACAATCGCAGAAGGTTCTTTCCCTGTCGCTTTTTCTATTCCAGCTGGAACCGGCTCTATTACTGAAGCTTTTTGAAACGGGAGAGCTTTATTAAACCAAGCGATAATCAATATGATATCAAGAGCAATAATCCCTGCCCAAAAAAAGCGCATAGAGATTTTATGGCGGCGATGACTTATCTTTTCTGATTCATAAACATCCTGAACGATTTCTTTGTCCGACGAGCTTAAAACTTTTTTGATAATTTTCTCGGAAGGCGGCGCCCTTACTTGAGTCTCATAGTATTCTTCGATTCCGGAATGGTTCTCATCAATGAACCGGATAACATCTATCGCCTCATTTGCTGAGAAAGATATGGTATGCCGCAGGTCTGAAAGAGCTGCGTCCCATCCGTCTATTATTTGGTTTAATTTTGATTTTCTCTTTCCTTCTTGGTGTAGATTCCCGTCCTCATCAAGGCCCATTTTTATGCCTTTAGGATAAAAATTGTTCGCGTAAAATTCTTCCAAAGAAAAGTGCCCACTTCGAAGATCCTTTTTCGTTTCTTCATCAAGAAACGGGAATATGAGCCAGGCAAGCCACTTCGCGAGCTGATAAAAGATCACAAGGCCTGCTTTTTTGAGCCAGTTCACCGATTTTAATTCCGTATAGAAAATTTCATGAGCGAAAGAGTGCCGCAAATTATCACGATTCTCTGAAATAGCTCTTGAATCAAAAAGGCGGGAAATGTCAACATGAGTCTCCTTCTCAGCAATAGAGTACAGTTCATCTAAAACACCTTTCTTATCCTCTGCTAATACCTGGAAGCCCACTTGAGGAATCGAAAGGCCAAGTTCCCTCATTCTCTCCATGACCATAAGATAAAAATTTAACTGCCATTCAAGGGTGCGCCCCGTCTTATCATCGGGCGGGCTTATCTCCGGATAATATCGAAAAGGCCGGTCGACCTGGTAGTCCATCATCAATTCGTCCGAAAGATTCTCAAAAAATTCCACCTCTTTATCTCGATCGGCTCCTTCTTGAAATAAAAAGCTATTAATCTTATCTTTCTCCCTAATTAAGATTTCCATCGCCTTTGGAAACCAAGTAACAAATGGATGAGCTAGAAAAATATCTTCCCCTACTGGCAAAGATAATTGTCGAGCACGCCCCAAACTCTCGCCTTTAATAGAGTCATCTAGGAGATATTCATCCTCTGCCAAATCCTGAAATCTCAAAGATCCCACAGATAAGATTTCGGAAGAAAGATTTTCGACCTTGATATATCGATTTGAATTATCAAAACTAACACGGTACAAACCTAAAAAGTCAGCGTGAGGATCTTCGACTGGAACCCAACTATTTTTATCTATAATTTCATAAAGCTTACCCGCAATCGGGAGAAAAGTTTCCAGTGGTTTTTCTCCTTCTGCCTGTAACCTATAAAGAAAGACGCGAAAAAGGCCGGTCGGCTGAAAGACTAAAAATGATTTTGGCGGTAATTTGACTGAGTCCGTGCTTGGAAGTTCCCTAATAACGGAGGGCTTAAGTCCGGCAGCGGCCTTCCACTCATCCTTAACTCTCTCAAAAAAATCAACCGTTTCAATAAAATCATCTCGTTCGGCAGTAAGCTTAAAGAAACTGTCTTCAAGCGCTGTCCAATCTTTTTGGGACAATTGCCTTCTGTATATCATTCCAAGCCGGGTTAAGGCAGCTTTGGCTCTGCCCTCTATTGACACCAATTGATTCGCTTCGTCTCCTAAATCAAAGGCTTTTAATACAGCAAGCGCAGAGCTGAGAAAACCCCATTCTCCCATATTTTTTAGATAGAGTTTTTGAGTTTCTGCGGCATCAATTTTTGTGATCGTTGGTGAAACAACAGCAAAGGGAGTTTTGTTTTTACGAAAGAGACGGCTCAAGCCGCGTGTATGGTATCCGCCTGTAATGACGATGGCTCGTTTATCGCTATTTGCGATTTTTTGCTGAATATTATCACAAAACCTTTGATCTCTTGCCCCTGCCCAATAATAGAAATTTAATATCTCCTCAGTTGCCGCTTTTATTTGTGAAGTTTGAGGCCATTCTTTTTTGCCTAGCTCGCGAGTTATGAAATCTCTTATAAAATTAATATCAATCTGGTTTTCGTTATCTCTAAGCTGATCAGCTTCCCCGGGAATAAGTTCGAGATTAAGGCCTCTTTTAAAAAGATCCAGTTGCCAAAGAATTTCATCAAGCTCCTTCTGGGGCTTGGTTATTAAAAATTGACGATGAAGAGCACGCTCCGCTTGGCTGAGCTCTTTGAATAGTTCATCGCGATCCAAAGTAACCTGAAATTCTTTAACCTCACTCTTCGAAAGCTTCTTTTCATCAAGCAATTTATAAAGCTTCCTCAGTTGCGGAGTTTCCTTTAAATCAATACCATCCGATGAAAATTTTTGAATTTTAAGAAGATAGTCTATAAAAGATAGAGAGCCGTCTCGAAAGCGTTTTTGATATTTATCGAACTCCTTTAATTTTTTAGGGTAAATCCTATTTTTAATATTTTCTAAGTAAGTGACGATTAGTTTGATTTCTCGCTCCACTCTCTTCTTTGCCTTTTGGATATCTCGAAAAGCTTTATAGTTTTCATAATAGGCTTCTTTTTCTTCAATACCTTTAATCGAAACTTTGGCTGAATCAGGAGAAAGAATCTGAAAGTATTCGGGACCTGAAATAGCGCCATTTTTTAATAACCACTCAGCCCCTTCCTTTCTTAGGCGTTCGGAAGGTATCGCCTGAAGAAGCGTTGTATCAATCTCACCAAAAACACCTTCTAACAAAACTGTATCAACCGATTCTTTTTTGTTTGAAAAATACTCAAGAAGGGCTGAAATGCTTTTTTGGGCACTATAGTTAATATGTGCATCTTGAATATAAATAATTTGAGGGCTTTTAAATTCCGAATCCTTGGGAACAAAAATCTCTTCTACGCTCCCCAACTTATCCGGCACCTCAAAGTCGATATTTGTTACAGGAGAATTGGCATACACTAAATCAATCTGCCCCGCCCCATTTAAAACAGAAGACGCGACAAAGAAAAAAAGCGTAAAGAGACTAATCGTCCCCTTTATTTTTTTCATCGCATACATAATATTTTGGCTACTCTACATCAGTTGTTGTATATAAGAAACCTCCCCCTCCTTGATACTAAAATATGCCCGGTATATCGCCAAATTGCAAAAAATTGGATGCTTTTTTAAAGGAATTTGCTGATAACTGACAATGCCGGAAGGTGTGTCTTTTAGACGAGTTGTCTCGCCATACGGCGAGCGTCTCGCAAGGAAACTTATTAAATTACGCTAAAGCGTATACGAGTTTGCGGCCCTTGGTCCTTAGCTTATTATAATAAGCAAGGGACGCACTGTCTGAGTATAAAAGACATACCTGGAGGCATAAAAAGCTAATTATTAGCTGCGCAGAGCTTATCTGTTTCGTGTAAGAACGAAGTCTAATAGGTCTAAAAGTGATTTTTTGCTTGGCGATTCCGGAAACACACTTAATTCAAGCCTCGCCTTATCAGCATATTCCCTTGCCTTATCCATTGAATAATTAAGAGTGTCATATTCTTCCATCATACGGACTAAATACTGCAGCTTTTCTTCATCTCCGTATGACTTATAAATTTTAAAAACTTCACTCTTTTTATTAGCCGGCACTAGATTTAAAAGACGAATAACAGGAAGCGTTAAAACTCCCCCCTCAGCATCGACCCCGGGAGTTTTACCGAATTTTTCGCCATCACCGGCAAAATCCAGGCAATCATCAACAATTTGAAACGCCGCGCCAAAAAAAGATCCGTAATTACCAAGAGCCGAAGCATCCTCCGGTTTTAAGGAACCGAGAACGCCGCCGGATTTAATGCACGCCGATAAAAGAGAAGCGGTTTTCTTTTCGATAATAGAAAAATACTGAGACTCGCTCAGATCAAAATTATTATTTTCTTTCACCTCCGAGATCTCACCATCGCAAACAGTAAATCCTGTATTAATAAAAAGGGAGGTGATTTGATTGTTGCGCACGGAATGTATTATGCGCATCGCCTTGCTATGCATATAGTCACCCGCCAAAACGGAAATCTGCGGTCCCCACTTAACAGGAATCGTCGGCATGTTTCGTCTGAGAAGCGAACCATCAATGATGTCATCGTGAATAAGCGAAGCTGAATGAAAAATTTCCCAGGCCGCTGCTATCCGAATAGTCTCATCCCAGCGAGGCTTACCGAAGCTTGCTCCAAAAAGACAGAGTGCTGGCCTTAGAAGTTTGCCGGGCCTCGAATAAAAATACTTAACAACTTGCATAATGAGTTCATTAGAGGCTGAAAGACTTTTCAAAATTTCAATCTGCACCTTAGACAAAGGTTCGGCGATTGGCTTATAAATTGCTTCTAACGAGTCAGTGACTTTTTTCATTTGGCTGTCATAAGTGTATCTTTAACGGTAAACGGACCGTGACAGAAGTCCCCTTGCCCTCGTGACTTTCAAAATCTAATTCACCCTGCATCCTCTCTACAAAACTTTTAACAATATGGAGCCCCAAGCCCGTGCCGCCGTATTTTCTTCTAATAGAACCATCCACTTGTCTAAAGGCTTCAAAAATAATAGGAATAATATTTTGAGGGATTCCAATCCCGGTGTCTTTCACTTCGAAAACAACCGAATCGTTTTTTTTGACGGAACTAATATGAATACTGCCCTCTTTGGTGAACTTAATCGCGTTAGTAACTAGGTTTGTCAGAACATGCTTGATTTTCATGACATCTCCGATCGCTTCGTTAAGCGATTTATCTTTCTCAACAACGACCTTAACATGTCGCTCTTTCATCAGCCCTGGCAGCATCGCCTCGATATCCTCTAAAATAGAGTTGGGCTGATAATAAGAAAGGTGCAAAACCATCTGATCGGCTTCCAGTTTCGAAAGGTCAAGAATATTGGAAACTAAAGTATGAAGATCCTGGGCTGAGCCTGATAGGCGGTTCAAAGAATCCCGCTGTTTTTCATTGAGCTTACCCTGAATTTCTTCTAAAAGAATATCAGAAAAGCCGATGATCGCGTTAAGGGGCGTTTTAAGCTCATGCGACATCGCGTTGACAAATTCATCCTTAAGACGCGCGGCATCTTCCGCTTTAGCTGTTTGTATCAGCAGTTCCTTATTCTTACTTTCTAATTCATGCGTTCATTCCTGGATTAAGACTCGTAGATTATGGTTATGAAATCGAAAGACACCCGAGAGG
>CAZLUT010000052.1:0-14891 GCA_964562805.1 uncultured bacterium
GTAACTCTTGCCTCTTGTGTTTCATATAGCCCTGCATCTAAATAGTTCTGCAAAGAAGTCAGCTTTTCTCCGGATAAATCTGAGGTGACAGCACCCAACGACTTACCATTAGTCTCAATAAAGCGCAGAAGCGCTGGATAATCCAGTATTGTAAAATGCGGAACGCCATCAACAATTTTTGTATCCAAAACACCATTAGTTTTCATCGCTACTAATGATAAAAACAGGTAATCAAAATGACGCTGGTCCGCCGGCTGCCCATCTATCAATTCAGATGACCCAAAAAGGCCATACAACGCATAAAGTTTGATTTTAAAATCATCAGATCGTCCGTCAGATCCGATTCGCCGCATAAGACCTTCAAACTCGCTCACTACCATGGCGTTTTGACGCTGCCCTTTCAAATCATCTCCACCAAAATCTTTAAATATCTTACTTACAAAATTTTGAGGCGAACCAGCCGCTCGAATCTCTTCTATAAAAACCGCATCACCGGCTCGATATGCCAGCCGTTCATTTTCGATAACATTTCGAAGAATCCCGCACATCTTATTGATCATTTTTTGATCATTCAGGATATCTTTCGGCGCCACTTGTTTTTTGCCCAACCCCCGCATATAGTTCTTGTAATCTGTCATCCCTTTTACGTTTTCAGCAAAAAGATCCACGCTTTTTACGTGGCTGCCTTCATGAGCCAGTATAGCTCTGACAAATGGCTCCGGAAATTCCAGCGCAAATTCGCTTGATACCTGAACCATAGCTTCACGACCATCTTTTATCGGGATAACCATTGCATGAGGGTGAGCGGATGTCGCAATACGGAATGTTTTATCAACTACCGGATGTTTAATAAAAGCTTCAATAAATAGGTGAGCATTTTCACGCGCGGTTTCATTCTTGATTTCATGGGCAACGCCTCTTAAACGCTGAACGATTGCTCTCACATCCGGATTTTTAATATCTTCCAGTTTTGTTGGGGCTTTTTCGGCAAGTTTTTGACTTCTCGATTTTATAAAAACCGGCACAAGAGCTGTAAGAGCGACAGCGGAAATAAGACTACCGATAATAAATGCTCTTCGGGTATAGATTGGTTTTATAAATTGCGCAGTACGAAAGGCCTGATCGATTTTTGGCAAATATTCTCCGGGGGGCGCTTTATTAGAAACGCTCGGAATTTCAAAATTGCCTTTTCCTTGTTTTCCCTCAAATATAAACAAGCGGGTGCTGCCTTGAACTGTTTTGACGGCTATTTTCTTAATATCCTTATAAAGAGGGTTCCCATCAATATGACCTTTGATGGCTTTTTGGGTATCTCGGCCAATATTTTTATCAAAATTAAATTGAATTTCACCAAGACTCTTCGCCTCCGCTTTAAATATCTCATCCTCGGGCGGAGCTCGCTCTTCGCCCTCAGCTCTCAGCTCTAAGCCCTGCCCCCTCACATATTGCCCAACAATATATTCTCTATATTGGTCAATCTTTCGAGTTGCGATATCTATCGCTTTATTTTGCTCTGCAACACCCACTGTCATTTTTAATCTATCAGAAAGATCATCTAAAATCTTATCAACTTCCTCTATTGACCCTGTCCGCATGAAAATAAAATCTCTTTCATCGGCCACACCGAATAAATGGAATAGAGCGTTTCTCATATCCGTAAAATGTTTGTCTGAGAATGGCAGATCAGGATATGCTTTTTCCTTTATTTTAGTTCGAGCAAACGCTTTAGCAGCCATATCCAAGTGAAGTTTCGGACCGGAAAATAACTGGTGATGTTCTGTGTAGGCCTGTAAGGCATCAAGAAATAAATCATTCATCATTGGTGATGTAAATTCTGGCAGACGTCCTTCATCCAGTTGATCAATCGCCAGTATAAGAACGGGTCTTGTTTTAATCGCCTCGTCATCTGTACTAATAATCTTATTCAGACACTTAATGAGCGCTTTTTCGAGCTCGAGGCGCGTTTGGTCGGGTAATAGCGCCATCCGCTCAGGATAATTCAAAATAAAATCACCTATTTCTCTCACCACTCTGATTGCTAATATCCGATTGTGTGCCGCTTCCTCTTTGACGGGCAACTCATTAAGGAGATCCGTAAACATCTCAATAAGGCGTTCTGCCGAATCGAAGCCTCGCAAAACAACTCGACCCCTGACATTAAGCATGTTTTCTTCTATTTTTTCCATAATTCTGATTCGCTCGTTATTAGCTTCTTCATCGTAGCCTGTAATTGCATTTAGTCTGTCTATTGATCCGCTCATCAACGGTTCTATAAGAGCGGTATGTGTCATTTCTTCATAAAAACGAATCAGAAAAACAAAAGGAGTATAAATAAATACTTTTCTTCCCCAGATGAGAAACTCCATAAATTCGTAAAGGAACGGGAACTTATTTAGTGCTGAACGTAGTCTGCGGGCACCCGGCGAAAGAAGTCCTGCTGAGATATCATTAAATTCCTCTAATATCTCTTCCCTACCCAAGCTCTTCGCCTCAACTTTAAAAATTTCATCTTCTTCTAGCTCTTGACTCTTAGCCCTCGGCTCTCGACCCTTTTCACGTTCATACTCCCCTTTCAAATACTCTCCATATTCATCAATTTGGTTAATGGCAACTGCCGATATTTCTCTCTGTGACTCTTCATTATCTGTTAAGCGCAGTTTTTCTTCGAGGTCTTGAATAATCTTCAAAAGAACTTTTTTAGAACCAATCGCATTAAATAAATTAACCTTCTCTTCGTCATCAGAAGTCAAAGAAAGCAAATTAATAATCGAGTACTTAAAAGATCGCGGGTCTTTAAGTTTAAGCAGAACGGGTAATAAATTTTTGATATCATCCTGAGTTTTTAAATAATTGATATGAAGAAAGATCGATAAAATATTTAATATGTCAAAGGCATCATCGCCAAATTCAGAAACTACTCGTTTGGCTACTGGGTTGTTTTTAAAAAAATCCAAATCAAAGAGCTTACTTCTGTGGTCAGTATATCCAACAAAAAAAGATTTGTTATCAGGTAAAAACTCATACTCATAAGCAACTAAACCTAGTGGAATTCCAAGGTCTTTTTTTGCCTCAAGATCAAATATCATACCCGAACCCGGATCATGCACATACCCGACAAAAAGTAATTTGCTATCAGGTGAAAAAAGCATCTGCTGAACATTAGGCGCGACGGGAATTGCAAGATCACGTCCAGTATCAAGATTAAAAACCTTTGCTGCACCATCGGTATACCGTGCAGCGAGCAACCTGCTATCAGGTGAGAAGTGTGCTCTATAAACATCAGTCAGCCCCTCAGGGACTTCAAGCTTTTCTTTTGTCGTGAGGTTAAAAAGCTCGTTCGGTCTAATGGGATATTTTACAAAAAGCAGCTTGCTATCGGGTGAGAAGCTTGTCGCAAAAGCATCAGAGCCTACGGGGATCCCAACGTCATCACCAGTCATAAGATCAATAATCTTTCTGCCCGTATTAGTATACTTCACAGAAATCAGCTTATTATCCGGTGAAAAGTCTACGTCGGAAACGTTGAATCCTGCCAAAGACGCATGGTCTTTCTTTGCTTTAAGATCGAAAAGTTGATTTTCTCCTCCAATATACGTTACAAAGACTAATTTACTGTCCGGTGAAAACTCAACCGATGCGTCATTGGGCTGTATGGGAATTTTAAGATCAAGACGCGTCGCAATATCAAAAATAGCACTTGTTCCATTAGAATACCTTACAGCAAGCAGCTTGCTATCAGGCGAAAATCTTGTTTGAGCGATATCGGGCTCTATCGGAATTTCGAGATTACGGCCTGTCGTAAGATCAAAGACCTTACCTGTATCATCTGTATATTTCACAGAAACCAACCTGTTATCTGATGAGGGGGTTATAAATGCAATGTTTGGCCCTATAGAAACTCCAAGGTCTTTACCTGTTGTAACATCAAATATCTTATCCGTGCCGTCGGCATAAATTATAAAAACTAACCTGCGGTCCGGTGTAAAGGTGAATTCTTCTATATCGTTTCTAGCGCCACCAATATTTAGTAGTTTTAAAGCTTCGATTAAATCTCGCTCTTCGCCAAGACTCCTTGCCGCAACTCGCCTCGTTGTTTTTGGCAGCTTACCGGTAATTTGTAAAACTTTTTTAGCCGCGTCACTTGCCCGTGCAATCTTGTGTATTTTTTCCAATTTTCTATGCAGATGAACGGCCGGAAGATCCTTGCCTTCTTTTTCAATTTGCTCGGCAAGAGCCTGGATAAATTTTTTAGCTTCCTCTTTATCTTCATGGACGATCGTCTCTTGTGTGACGGCATAAAGGTTGCGCGGTGTATCTAGAAAAATAGACGTGACGATAAAGCACACAATAACTGCCCAACTTATTGTTTTTTTTGCTAAGCGTTGTTCACTCATCTTTGCCTTTCCCTATATATTTATTTTATATAGAGATACACACAAAAAAGCTCCTTACACCTCACGAATTACATCGTATGATGTAAGTAATCAATAAATAAAACACCTGATCTCTCAGGCTGTTAAAAAGTACCCGGTTTAAGGGGTGAATTCAAGTTTTAGAGGGAGAAAAAGTGGAATGGTGGGGTAAGTATGCCTCAGGCATATCCTCCCTGCTCAGACAGTCCTCGCGACGGCAAGTCCTATCAATGCATTTAAGGAAACTTACCTGCTGCGGATCTCGCAGTAAGGATACACCATTCAGCATATTTGAGTTGCTGTGACACTTTTCCATGAGGGGAGGGCAAGAGGACACCCACCCTTTAATCCCTCCCTCAAGGGAGGGAGAATAAGAAAGTCACGTTAAAACGTGACCTACTTTGAGTCGGTGGGTATTCCGTATTCTTCGAGTTTGCGGTAGAGGGTGCGTCGAGAGATCCCCAGCTCTTTTGCCGCCTTTGACTTATTCCCTTTATATCGATCCAGCTTTTGAAGGATCAGCTCCTTTTCGGCATCCCTAATATTAATATCCTGGCTTAAAACAGCCGCGGAATTTCCGGCAATATCTTTCGGCACATCATCAAGAGTCAAAACCTGATGAGAGCTCATCACCACCATGCGTTCAATAATATTTCTGAGCTCCCGAATATTTCCCGGCCAATCATACTGGATAAGCGGCTCTAATGCATTCTGCTCGATCGATTTCACATTCTTATAATTTGCGGCGGCAAACTCCTCTATAAAATGCTGAATCAATAATGGAACATCCTCTTTCCTTTCGCGCAGCGGCGGAACATCAATCAAAATCACATTAAGACGGTAGTAAAGATCTTCCCGGAAACGGCCCTTGGCCATTTCGCTTTTTAAATCCTTATTGGTAGCTGATATCAATCTAACATCAACTTTGATTGTTTTGGTACCACCCACCCTCTCAAATTCTCCTTCCTGAATTACACGCAGAAGTTTCACCTGCATTTCAGCCGGAATCTCACCAATCTCATCTAAGAATAATGTGCCAGTATGCGCTTTTTCAAATCTGCCTATCTTACGCTCGTTAGCTCCCGTAAAAGCTCCCTTTTCGTGCCCAAAAAGCTCACTGGCTAAAAGAGTCTCAGTTAGGGCAGCGCAATGAAGCGCTACGAAGGGCTTGTTACGCCTCGGGCTTAGATCATGAAGTAATTTCGCGACCAGCTCTTTACCTGTCCCACTCTCGCCCTGAATCAAGACAGTGGAATTTGTTTTGGCGACTTTGCGTGCCATATCGAGAACGTCTTTCATTTTTTTTGATTTACCAATAATTTTTGATGAGGACGCGATTGACTCGCGAAGCTCTTTATTCTCTGTCTCTAAATCTATCTGATGGAGCGCTTTTTTAATAACCACTTTTAATTCATCCACATTAACCGGTTTTACTAGATAGTGATACGCACCCAAATGCATCGCTTTAACCGCATTATCAACCGTTCCGAAGGCTGTTAAGACAATCACCGGTAAATGCTCATTGATTTTTTTAAGATTGCTTAAAAGTTCCAATCCATCCATTTCGGGCATCCGAAGATCCGTAATGACAACATCCGGCTTTTCTTCTTTAACGATTTTAAGGGCTGATTTGCCCGAATCAGCCGCAAGCACCGAGTAGCCAAATGAATCAAGAAGGGCGACCATACCCTCTCTTGCATTTTTCTCATCATCAACAACTAGAATCAAAGGGAGTAAATTCATTTTTGCCCCTTAGGTAAACTGAGTATTTCGGGTTTAATCGGCAAATATACGGTAAAAATAGCGCCTTTACCCTCTTCGCTTTTACAGGCAATAGAGCCGCCATGATCTTCAACGGTTTCCTTAACAACGACTAAGCCGAGCCCGTTACCCTGACTCTTCGTGGAAAAGTAAGGTTCGAAGATTTTTTCCAGATTTCTTTTAGGGATACCCGCTCCCGTATCTTTAAATTCAATCTGACAGCAATTTTCCACCAGCGTTGTCTTGATTGAAATTTTCCCGCCCTTATCCGGCATTGCTTCAATAGCGTTTCGGATAAGGTTTAAGAATGTCTGATGCAATTTCGAACGTTGAATAGGAATCTTCGGCAGTCTTTCGTCAAAAGTTGTTTTGATAACAATTTCTTTTGATTCCAGTTCGGGCCTTATAATCTCAATCACTGACTCTAAAAGCTTACTAATATCACAATCCGTATAAAAACGGTCTTTTAATGCGCCTAATTTCAAAAACTCATTAGTAAGACCATCTAAACGCACCATTTCACTGGCAAGTATCTCCAATGATTTATCAATTTTTTTCTTTTTATCCTGGGAGATCTTGGGCATATCTTTAATTTCATTTTTGAGCAACGTCATATGAAGACTCAAAGAATGCAGAGGGTTTTTGATTTCGTGCGCTACAAGAGACGCCAATTGTGAGATTGATTCAACGCGGTTAGCTCTAAACATCTCTTCGATTTCTTCCAAATTATCAGTGCCGTCTAAAAAAGTAAGGGTTTTCTCCTCCCCCTCTTCACACTTACCCTCCAAGGACACAATCAGAGCGTTTGAATCGACAAAATGAAGGCGATTCCGGAAACCTTGACTTGCACTCAAAATATTGTTTTGGATCCAGGTGGCAAGATTATCATCGCGTATCAAATCGCCGAGAGGCACATCCCTTTTCTCGGATTCTGATATTTGAAAATAATTTAGAGCATATTTATTAAGAAAAAGAGGTTTATTGTCCTTAAGCAGAACGATACCGAACGGCAGTTTATCTATTGAAGCAGTGAGTTTTTCCTGCTCACGGTTCGCCTGCACTAAAATATCTTCAATATTCTCTTTGGTTAAACGGTCGTACCGTTTTAGGACACGATCAAGCGAAGAAGATCTAAGCATGTCTGAGCTTATTCACCTTCTCCATAAATTTTACAAGCTTCTCAGGATCTTTTACACCCGGTTCACTCTCTAAGGAGCTGGAAGCGTCAATGCCCGCGGGATGAACTTCGTTATAGGCCTTCTCGATATTATCAATACCAATCCCTCCCGAAAGAAAGAATTCGAGCGGTTCATGTACATTTTTTAGAATTTCCCAATTAAAAGGGGCACCTGTTCCACCCCATTGATCCTTAGCGTAGTTATCAAGCAAAAATGCATCGGCCGGATAATCAACTCCGCCAACCAAATCATTAACCGTCTGAACTCGAATTGCTTTTATAATTCTAACTCCAACCTCTTCCAATTCGACCGCTAACTCTTCCGGCTCGTCCCCATGAAGCTGAACCCAATGAAGTCCGCATTCGCGTACGGCTTCGGAAATCTGTTCAATACCCGCATTTACAAACACACCGACAAACTTATTTGGTTTTCCGACAGCGTTAATAATGGCCTGAGCCGTTTCGATATCAACTTGTCTTGGGCTGTCCGCAAAAATAAGGCCCAAAAAATCAGCGCCGAGCTTATCGGCAAGCACGGCATCTTCAGGTCTTCGTAAACCGCAAATTTTAACTAGCATGGATAATTCCTTTCAGCTCGTGAAGCTTGGCAATTGTGTTCGTAGTTTTTAATAGAGATGTTCCTACCAAAAACGCGTGAGCGCCAAGACTTTTGAATTTCATAATTTCTTCATATTTTTCAATTCCGCTTTCAATAATAATCGTAGCCTTTATGGGTGCGTGGGTTATGAGAGACTCCGCGATTGTAGTACTCACTTTTAAAGTTTTTAAGTTTCGGTTATTAATTCCGATAATTTTAGCTCCGCTTGCCTTAGCCTTTTGCATATCCTCCTCGGAATGAGTTTCAACTAACGCTTCCATCCCAAGTTCCTCAGCTAACTCTCTCAGGCTCCGCAATTCCTCGAGGGTTAAAATATCCGCGATCAAAAGAATAGCGTCAGCTGCCAGGAGTCTGCTTTCATAAACCTGATAAGGATCAATGATAAAATCTTTACGCAAAATCGGAAGCTTAGTCACCGCGCGAATTGTTTTAAGGTGACTCGGACGGCCTAAAAAATATTTGGTCTCAGTTAATACGGATATAGCGCTTGCACCACCCGCCTCATAGAGCTGAGCAAGTTTTAAAGGATTAAATAGCGGCTTAATAAGACCTAACGAGGGTGAAGCCTTTTTGATCTCTGCTATCAGATGAATCCCGTGATGGGTTCGAAATTTTTTTGAAAACGGCACGCAAGATGTGGTGCTAGAAGCTAATGCGGTTTTAATCTTACTTAAGGGAAAGCGAAGCTTCATCTCTTCGACTTCTTTTCTCTTATGCGATAAAATTTCATCCAATATCATTTTAATTCCCGTCTTAGCCCCGCAATTATTTTTAAGGCTTTTTTTGATTCGATTATTTCGTGTGAAAACTTAATTCCTTCTTTTAAATTTTTAGCTTTTTTTAACAGCATAAAACCTAGTCCGGCATTGATAAGCACTGCCTCAAGATGCGGCCCCTTATCTTTACCAGTTAAAATATCATTAAAAATTTTAATATTTTCTTTGCGGCTTTTTACCACGAGATCGCTCAACTTTTTGGATTTGAAACCAAAGTCGCGCGCTCTAATACTTCCTTTTTTGATACTGCCCTTCTCCAACCTATAAAATTCTGTTTTACCAAAAGGAGTGGCTTCATCAATCCCGCCCTCTCCTCGAAGGACGATGGCAGACTTTCTTCCGAGCTTTGCTAATAACTGCGGATATAGATAAAACGCTTTTTCGTCAGCTATTCCCGCTAACTGAAAACGAGGTTTCGCTGGGTGAAGCAGAGGTCCTAAAAAATTAAACAGGGTTGGTTCTCCGATTTTTTTTCGCAGGGGAGCGACTTTGCCAAAAAACGGGTGGTAAAAAGGGGCGTGCAAATACGCAAACCCATAATTATTAAAGGTTTTATTAGCCCTTTGGGACGCTTTTTTTAAATTAATGCCCAGGGCTTCAATTAAATCCGAACTGCCGCATTTTGAGGTTATTGACCTGTTTCCGTGCTTTACGACAGGGACACCGCCGGCTGCCATTACAAAAGCTACGGTGGTTGATATATTAAAGGTTGATGACTTATCCCCGCCTGTTCCACACACATCAATGAAATCTTTTCGGACACTGAACCTCTTTGCTTTTTGAAGTAAGAGATTAACCATTGGGATCAATTCGCTTAATTTAACCTCTCTGTGTTTAGCTATCATTAAATAGGTCTCGAGAAGGTTTAAATCTTCGGATTTATCGGCAATCGAAAAAAGGCGCACAATCTCCTTCGGGCCTAAGGTCGGAGACGTTAACACCTTTTTCAAAAGTTCGTAATGGTTATTGTGTATCATAATGTTACATCATAAAAGATACGGTTGAAAGATACAAGGTCATAAGATGTGTCTTATGCCGCAGGTGTATCTTCTCTGCTCAAACAGTCCTCGCTACGGCAAGCTTTGACTAAATCACAAAACAGAAGAAACTTGCCGGCTGCGGATCTCGCAACCGAAGATACACTTTGCAGCATTTAAACCGAAAGAAAGTTGCTGAGCAGGCGCATTCCGGCGGTAGTCATGATAGATTCTGGGTGGAACTGAACGCCCCAACTTGGGTGTTCTTTGTGCTTTATACCCATAATCTCGCCTTTATTGGTCCATGCGATCTTCTTAAATACCTTAGGAAGACTGGAAGGCTTAATAACCAATGAATGGTATCGAGTCGCAGGAAACGGGCTTGATATCCCTTTAAATATAGGGTCCTTTGTGTGGTAAATCTCTGAGATTTTGCCGTGCATGATCCGTTTAGCACGCACTATTTCGCCCCCAAACACCTGTCCGAGGCATTGATGGCCAAGACACACCCCTAAAAGCGGCAGTTTACCGCTAAAATAAGAAATCACATCACATGATACACCAGCTTCGTTTGGGGTGCAGGGACCCGGAGAAATAACAATACTGTCCGGCTTTCTCTTTTTAATCCCTTTTACAGTAATTTTATCGTTTCGATAGATCTCAAGCTTCGCCCCGAGTTCACCTAGATATTGAACAAGGTTATAGGTAAAGGAATCGTAGTTATCGATAACTAATATTTTTTTAGATTTTTTCATTATTTTAATGATTTGTAGGCTTTAAATAATGCCATTGCCTTATTGTGACATTCTTCATATTCTCGCTCAGGGTCAGAATCAAAAACAATGCCAGCCCCGGCTTGGACGCTTGCTTTTTTGTTGTGTGCCACAAGCGTTCGGATAGTAATACACATATCCATATCACCATTATAACTCAGATACCCAAGAGATCCGCCATAAGGACCACGATCACTATTCTCTAATTCATCGATGATTTCCATTGCCCGCACCTTTGGAGCGCCTGAGAGAGTGCCTGCAGGAAAGGTTGAGCGAAGCAGATCTAAAGAATCCTTACCTTTAATCAGCTTTCCTTCTACATCGCTCACTAAATGCATCACGTGACTGTATCGTTCCACCCGCTCGTACTCTTTTACTTTAATTGATTTGTAGTGACAAACACGGCCCAAATCATTCCGCGCCAAATCTACCAACATCAAATGCTCAGCCCTTTCTTTAACGGAGCGCTTTAGCTGGGATTCGTAAGCGAGATCCTTCGCTTCGTTTTTCCCTCTCGGTCTTGTGCCGGCAATCGGCCTCACTTCAGCTAAATCACCTTTTTTTCGAACCAGCATTTCAGGTGAGGAACCGGCTATTTCAATACCTTGATGTTTAAAGAAATACATATAAGGAGACGGATTTAACCCTCTTAATATCCGGTAAAAGCTGAAGCTGTCATCAATACCACCCAGATCAAAGCGCTGTGAATAAACCACCTGAATAACATCACCGGAACGAATATATTCTTTGATTCGGTTTACATTCTTTTTAAACAAAGTTTTCGTCATATTTGCCCGAGGATTCGGTTTAATACGGCTTCGACCTTCTTTTTCTTTAAGCGGCCGGGATAAAATATGTTCTAGCCCCTTAACCTCATTCGCAAAAATCTTCGCGGCTTTTACTTTACCGTATGACTTCGGGTGAATGGAATAAAACACCATTTTACGTTCAACGTGATCAAATAAAATAAATTGATGAACCTTAAAAAGCACAGCGAGAGGAAGCTTTGATTTTTCTTTTTTGACTCTCGGCTGAATGGATTCAAAATACTGAACTGATTCGTATCCAAAAAAGCCGACAAACCCACCCAAAAAATTAGGGTAGCCGCTTTCTTTGGGCAAACCCCTACCCTTCGCCAGTTCTTTTTTTAACAACTCGAGAGGATCCTTAAAAGAAACTTTTTGTTTTTTTTCTTTTTTCTCAATCTCCCAGTGCCCCGGATAGAGACTGAAGACCGACTCCGGGTTAAACCCTAAAAAAGAATGACGTCCCAGAGTCTCGCCCTGCTCAACCGACTCAAGAAGAAATGCTGATTTATACTTTTTCGAGAGTTTTAGATAGAGTGAAACCGGAGTCTCCATGTCAGCCATAAATTCATGGCTTGAAATGATAAATTGTGAGCTTACTAAAGGTTTCATTTATTTTTTGTAAATTTTATCGGGATCAAACACCTTTTCTTGTGTCGTCCCCGCATAATCTCCTTTTCCATCAACCTTGTGCACAAAACAGGAGCGGTATCCCAAGTGGCAGGCTCCGCCTTTTTGTTCAACTTTGATTACAAGCGTATCTTTATCACAGTCAGTTAAAACTTCTTTAACTTCCTGCGTGTGGCCTGAAGTTTCCCCTTTGATCCAAAACTTTTTTCTTGAACGTGAATAGAAACACACCTTCTGCGTTTCGAGAGTCTTTTGAATAGCCGCTTCATTCATATAAGCCACCATCAACACTTCGTTATTCTTAACATCCTGAATCACAACAGGCATTAATCCGTCTTCATTAAATTTAAATTCCATCATTTTTTGTCAACCCTCCTAAAGTCTAACTGAAATTCCGTTGCGTCTTAAATACCTTTTAGCTTCGGGTATCGAATATTTCTGAAAATGAAATATCGAAGCCGCCAGCACCGCATCACAGCCGGTTTTTTTAAAAGCTTCGGCTAAGTGCTTCAAATTCCCGGCACCGCCTGAGGCAATCACCGGGATTCCAATCGTATTTGAAATTTTACGCGTTATGTCAAGGTCATAGCCGGTTTGCTGACCGTCCTGGTTCATACTGGTCAAAAGAATCTCTCCGGCACCCAAGTCCTCAACACGCTTTGCCCACTCCAGCGCGTCCCACCTTGTGGGTCTGCGACCTCCGTGAGTAAAGACCCTCCACTTATTCTTTCCTGGTACTTTTTGGCAATCAATAGCGACCACAATACACTGACTTCCGAATCGAGATGACGCTTCTTTGACCAGTTTAGGATTATTGAGTGCAGAGGTGTTGAGCGAAACCTTATCGGCACCCGCTAAAAGCATTCGTCTGATATCAGCAACGTTTCTCAACCCTCCGCCAACCGTAAAAGGGATAAATATTCTTTCCGCGACCTTTTTAACGACTTTGATGGTAATATCCCGCTCTTCGTGTGAAGCGCCAATATCAAGAAAGACGAGTTCATCAGCGCCTTGCTTGTCATATTCGGCGGCACACTTAACCGGATCGCCCGCGTCTCTAAGCTTCAGGAAAGAAACTCCTTTTACAACACGGCCTGCTTTAATATCAAGGCACGGAATAATTCTTTTAGCTAACACTCGGAATACTCGTTCGTTTCTCTTCGATCAGCTGAATAGCCGCTTGTCCGTAGGCAAGGTAATGAAGCGTAAGTCCCAAAAGAAAGAAAGTGCCTGCAACAGCCCAAACAATCCATTCATTCAGCATAATCTGAGTTAGCAGCTCATAATATGCTACGATCAGGGTTACCCAGGACAAGAACCAAAAAATCCATCCGTACAGACTCTTTTCGTGATAAATCTTCCTAAGCTTCTTTCTTTCCTTCTTCTCAACTCCTTTTAATGGAAGTGTTATGAACAGCATTAAAAATTTTCTCAAAATAAACAATCCCACTAAAAAAATAAGGGGCGCAATCACAGGGCTCATCTCAACCCCGTAGGTACTTAAAAATTGTTTTAAATAATTAAGCATAACTTTCCTTTAGTAAATAAACGGCTTTGCCGAATTCCAGTTTTCCCTCATATAGCGCTTTTCCAATGATAGCACCGTAGAAATTTGGTTTTTGTATCGAAGCTAGGCGCTTAATATGATCCATGTGGCTCACACCACCTGAGAGGACAACGGTGGCTAAGACAGTATCCAACAGCTCCTCAAACCCTTCAAAATTAGGACCCTCCAAGACTCCGTCTTTTGAAATATCGGTATAAATAAAATGTTTAACACCCAAATCTTCCAGGCGTTTTGCGAGCTTGAGGTAATCAATATCCGTGTGGGTAATCCAGCCTTGGGTCTGCACCTTTCGATCTCTGACATCGAGGCTCACAACCAAATTGTCCGAATATTTTTTTGTAAGCGACTTAATAAAATCTTCTTCCAAGGCTTTTGTTCCCACAACAATACGGTCAATCCCCTCGTCAATCCAAAATTTAAACGTCTCTTCTGAACGTACCCCACCGCCCAACTCGATTTTTTTATCAATAGTGGTTCGTATTTTTTTCACAGCAGCTTGATTAACTGGGGCTCCGCTTAAAGTAGCCTCCAAATCAACTAAGTGAAGTATTTCAGCGCCCTGATTGACCCACTTAACCGCATATTCTTCGGGTAAAAGCGGATAAACTGTCTTTTGATTAAATTCACCCTGCCTGAGACGAACCGCCTGTCCGCCGATAATATCTATTGCTGGTATTAAAATCATTCGTTCTACCTACTCCCTTTAATTAGATAAAAAGTTTTTGAGTATCCTTAATCCCGCATCCTGGGATTTCTCGGGATGAAACTGAAAACCGATAATATTGTCTCTTTCGATAGCGGCCACAACCGGTTCACAATAATCAGTAACCCCCAATATATCTTTTTGATTAACGTCTTTCGGATAATAAGAGTGAACAAAATAGAAAAAGCTCTTATTCTTTATGCCCTTTAGGATTTTACTCCCCTTTTTTATCCTCAATTCATTCCAACCCATGTGCGGTATTTTAACTTTTTTTTGCTTAGCCTTCGCCGTAGAAAACCGGCGAACATGGCCTTTTACCAAATTGAGACCCGGGATCTTTTTTCCTCCCTCGTCGCTTGAAGTAAAAAGAAGCTGATAGCCTAAGCAAACGCCCATCAGAGGCTTCCTTTTTGATACTTCATCAATAATAGTATCCCAGAGTTTCTTCCTCTTAAGCTCTTTTACGGCATCTGGAAAAGCGCCTACTCCGGGCAAAATAATCTTTTTGGCTCTTTTTAATTCTTTAGGTGTGGTGCAGATTTTTACTGACTTGCCGCAGTGCTTGATTGCCCGGCAAACGTTTCCCAAATTTCCCATTCCATACTCAACAACGGCAATCACAACTTTCCCTTGGTTGAAGGCAGAGATTTGGGTGCTCTTGGATTCACCGATATCGCCATTGAAAGCGCG
>CAZLUT010000053.1:0-14704 GCA_964562805.1 uncultured bacterium
CATGGTAATAAATAATGCTGACACTCCAAACGACTCCACGACAGCGCGTGGCTTTGGAGCCGAAGGTATCGGTCTTTGCCGCACGGAGCATATGTTTTTTGAAGGCGACAGAATCATAGCGGTTCGTGAGATGATTCTTGCTGAAGAATTGGCAAAAAGAGAAGAGGCTTTGGCTAAACTCCTTCCGATGCAGAGAAAAGATTTCGAAGAAATCTTTGCTGCAATGAAGGGGCTTCCTGTTACAGTTCGTCTCTTGGATCCGCCACTTCACGAGTTCGTTCCGCATGAGGATGAAAATCAGCAGGAAATGGCTACCACATTAGGCATCTCTCTTGAAAAGGTTAAGCAACGAGTTGAATCCTTAAAAGAATTCAACCCGATGCTGGGTCATCGTGGATGTCGTCTTAGCATTACCTATCCTGAAATAAGCGATATGCAAATTCGCGCCATTATCGAAGCTGCTTGTAATGTGAAGAAAAAGGGAATCAGAGTTTTGCCGGAAATCATGATCCCTCTTATCGGCACCGTTAAGGAATTAACCTTCCTTAAAGAAAGAGCGCTTCGTGTAATCGAATCGGTCTTCAAGGAAAAGAAGATGAAAGTCGATTATATGTTAGGAACTATGATTGAAATTCCAAGAGCTGCTTTAACCGCCGACAAGATTGCGGCAGAAGCTGATTTCTTCTCATTTGGGACAAATGATTTGACCCAAATGGCTTTTGGTTATTCAAGAGATGATGCAGGCGTCTTTTTAAAAGACTATATTGAAAAGGGTATTTTGGAAGTAGACCCTTTTCAAGAGTTGGATCAGGAAGGCGTTGGTTCTTTGGTAAAGATCGGCATTGAGAAAGGCCGCTCAGTTCGTAAAGATCTCAAAGTGGGTATTTGCGGCGAGCATGGCGGAGAGCCTTCTTCGGTTGAGTTTTGCCACCGGGTCGGAATGAATTATGTGAGCTGCTCACCATTCCGCGTACCGATAGCAAGGCTTGCTGCTGCTCAAGCCGCGATTAAATATTCAAAAGGTAAAAAGAAGTAACCTAGAATAAGCAATAATAACCCTTCTCACTTAATAAGTGAGAAGGGTTTTTGCCGTGGCAAAAAAGAAAAAAAAGAAAAAAGCCAAAAAAAGCCCTAGGCGTAAGGGTTCTTCCAGAAAAAAACGGGCTAAAAAAGCCCCGAGGCGTAAGGTACGCTTAAAATCAGTTAAGAAAAAAAGCTCTCGTAAATCCCGAAAATCCAAAAAAATTTCCTCCAAAAAACGCTTTTTTAAGAAAAAATCAAAAAAGAAAGCCAAAAAAAAATCCAAAAAGAAGGTGTTGAAAAAGAAAAAACGTTTAAAAAAGACATCTAAAAAGAAGGTCTCGAAGAAAAAGCCTCTCAAAAAACAAGCTCCGATTACTGAGGTTGAAGCCACAGCTGATCGCTCGTCAATGCAAATTTATCTAAAGCAAATTGAAAAAATTCCTCTCTTAACTCCCGAAGAAGAAATTACTCTTTCAAAAGCGATTCAAAAGAAAGCCTGGAACGTAAAAGCAGCCCGTGGAAAAATGATCCAGTCCAATCTTAGGCTTGTTATCTCGATTGCGAAACGTTATACAAATTTAGGGCTTCTTTTCTCTGATCTTGTCGAGGAAGGAAATATCGGTTTAATGAGGGCGGTTGAGAAATTTAACTGGAGGCGCGGGTATCGGTTTTCAACTTATGCCTCGTGGTGGATTAAGCAGGCAATCATGAGAGCAATTTCGAATCATGGAAAAACCATACGAATTCCTGTTTACATGTTTGACACGATTTCAAAATACAGAAAAATTAAGGATGGTTTAACTCAAAAATTAGGTCACCCGCCCTCTACGGAAGAATTGGCCAAGAAAATGAAATGCAAGCCTGAGAAAATCGAAGAGCTTGAAAGCACTCTTTCAACTCCGAGTTCTTTAAATGCTCCTATCAGCCTTGAGAAATCGTCTGAACTCATGGAAGTTATTGAAGATCGAGAGGCTGAAACTCCTCATGCAATGATGGACAATATATTTCGCAGCGAAAGAGTTAAGAAATTGCTTTCTCTTTTAGATGAAAGACAAAGGGAAATTCTGATCCGTCGGTTTGGTATTAATAGTAATGGCGAGGTCCAGACATTAGAACAAATCGCGACAGATTTTGATATTACCCGGGAGCGCGTTAGACAGATTGAAGTGATGGCTATTGAGAGAATTCGTGAAGAAATTAAAAAAAGTCCTAATACTTTAGCAAGTGATGTATGGGATGTCATCTGAACTAGAGCACGAGCTAAAGGCTCATATTCGGGATGTTCATGACTTTCCTAAGAAGGGAATTGTTTTTAAAGATATTACAACTCTTCTTAAAAAACCTGATAAGTTAAAGCAGGCCGCTAAAGAAATGGGAGAGCCTTTCTTGGGGCAAAAGATTGATTTTGTTGCGGGTATCGAGTCCCGCGGATTTGTATTTGCTCCCATGATTGCCCACAGCCTTAATGCTGGATTTATTCCTATCCGTAAACCCGGTAAGCTTCCGGCTGAGGTTGAACAGGTTTCCTATGAACTTGAATATGGAACGGATTCCTTAGAAATTCATAAAGATTCTTTAGGAGAAAAAGACAAGGTCCTCATCGTAGATGATCTCTTGGCAACAGGAGGGACAGCAAGAGCTACCAAAGAGCTTATTGAAAAATTGGGCGGAAATGTTGTGGCTTTTTCTTTTTTAGTAGAGCTCACCTTTCTTAAAGGAAAAGAGAAGCTCGGCAAAACACCCGTTCATTCTGTTGTAAAATATTAATGCAACAAAAGCTCGAGAAACAAGCCCCTAAAGAAAAACGGCAACACTCTCGTTTTTCTTTTGATTATCCTATTTACTATAAACAAAAAAATAACCGAGGAAAAAAAGAAGCTTTTCTTTTAAACCTTAGTCAAGGAGGCTGTCTTTTTCTTTCTGTTGGATCTCTTAAAAAAAACTCATCAATTAACCTTGAAATCCCAGTGTTGAATAAAATTTTTAAATTAAATGCTTTTATTAAAAAAGTGGATCAGACAAAAGGGAGCCGCTATTATGGAATTCGGGCCTCGTTTGATGCTTTATCCAAAATTAAAATTCAAATAATCGAAGAGTTATCTCTTATCAACGATTACCGTGACCTGAAATCCCGCCAGCAAAGAAGGAAAGTGAAGCCTGAAGAAGCAGTGAAAGACTGGCTGGAGATTTATAGTAAAAAAATAAGTAAACTAAATTGTTAGCCCCCATAGCTCAGGTGGATAGAGCGCCGGACTCCTAAGCCGGATGGACAGGTTCGACTCCTGTTGGGGGCACTCAGCTTTCAGTTCTTAGTCCTATTTTTCTCAATTCTTGCTATAATACGGGTCTAATGTCTCAATATAGATTTTCAGCCCAATTTTTGATCCAGGCAATTAACCAAGATAATTGCAAAACGGTATCAGATCTTTCATTTGATCGGATATGGACGGATTCTAGAACTATTACAGCAAACGATTTCTTTATCCCGCTTCAAGGTGAAAAGTTTGATGGTCATAATTTTATTCCGGAAGCAATCAAGAAGGGTGTAAAAGGTTTTTTGGTCCACGACGATTATCCCGGTCCTTTCCCGGAAGATGCTCTTATTCTTAAAACCTCTGATACTTTAAGCGGTTTCAGGAAAATAGCTTCGTCATGGCGGGGTCAATTTCAAATACCCGTGATTGCAGTAGCTGGGAGCGTTGGAAAAACGACGGTAAAAGACCTGCTCGCCTCTTTATTTTCAATTCAGTTCCGTGTCGTAAAAACTTTAGGAAGTCAAAATGGTTTTATTGGAATCCCTATTACGATTCTTTCATGGCAAAAGAACACGGAGATAGCGATTGTCGAAGTAGGTATTGATGACAAAGAAGCAATGGGTAAACATGCGGAATTGATTCGCCCCAGCTATGGGGTTATTACGGCCTTGGGACCCGAACATTTAGAAAAACTGGACAGTGAGAAGACGGCAAAAGATGAGGAGTTAAATCTTTTTTCTTTTTTAGAAAAAAATGAAGGCTGGTCATTTTGGAATCTTGACGAACCTTTTCTTAAAGAGCGTCCTCTTCCTAAAAATAATTTTTCATTTTCAATTAAACACCAAGAAGCGGATTATTATGGGTATTTAAAAAAGGAATCTCTAATTATCAAAACCCCCGATAAGCTGCTTGAAATCCCATTCAAATTAAAAGGGATTCATAATGCGAGAAACTTGCTGGGTGCCGTTGCCGTTGCGCATTCTTTAGGAATTTCAGAAGAGAATATTGTTGAGGGATTAAGTCAGTATACACCTCCCCCCAACAGGCTTAATGTTACTGAACGAAACAATGGAATTCATTTGATTTCAGATTTTTACAATTCAAACCCCACTTCAATAACGGCCGCTTTAGAAGTGATGGCGAATGATTTTAAGAATAATCCTAAAATTCTCGCTTTAGGTGATATGTTGGAATTAGGAGCAAGGGAAGAAAGTTATCATCGGGATTTGGCCTCACCTATAAAAGACCTTTCGCCTAAAGGAGTTTTTTTATTTGGCCGCAAAATGAAGTGGCTCGCCGATGAGCTTAAAAAAGAACCCGGTGATTTTTTAGTTGAGCATTTTGATACCAAAGAATTTTTAGCCGAAAAATTGTGGGCTCTTGCCCAAGAAGACGATGTGGTATTGGTTAAGGGCTCGAGGGGCATGAAAATGGAAGAAATTCTTGAGAAGGAAGGGGTTAGATCCGGGCTCACTCGCCGCGGTGGGATCTAAGGTCTGAGAGATTAAATGGGAATTTTAGAAGCAAAAAAAGAACTTCGAGACACCATAAAAGAGAAGCTTTTAAAGCTTTCCGGCGATGAAAAAGATAGAGCCTCTAGTGAGATTTTACATGCCATTTTAATCTTAAAAGCTTTTCGTGAAGCCCATTCTATTATGGCTTACGCTTCTTTAGATAGTGAAGTTGATACGCTCCCTTTAATGGAATTAATTTTAAAAGAGAAAAAAGAGCTTTGGCTTCCGTGGTGCTCCGCGAAAAGCCGTGTGATAGTACCTGTTAAAATTAATAATCTCACAGAAGAGTTGAAGAGTGGTGCCTATGGCATCGCTTCACCTAGGGAACCTCAGGAGAAAACAATGCCAAACAGCTTTAAACCGGATGTTGTCTTTGTGCCAGGTTTAGCCTTTGACAAAAAAGGCGGCCGCCTGGGAAGAGGATTGGCTTACTATGACAAATTTCTTTCTGCCTTAGATCCTAAAGTTCAAAAAATAGGGTTGGCGTTTGAATGCCAAATCGCTGGAGAGGTTCCTAGAGAACCGTCAGATATTAAAGTTGATCAGGTAATTTCAGCATGAAAAAATCTTTCAAAGTTTTAATTATAGGTGATGTTGTGGGGCGTCCTGGTAGAAATATCTGCAAACAAATCGTTCCTCAAATACAAAAAGAAGAATCTCTGGATTTTGTAATTATTAATGGCGAAAACATCGCAGGTGGCTCGGGAATTACTGAAAGAACTGCCAAAGAACTTTTTGATTTGGGCGGCAACGTTATCACTTCAGGCGACCATATTTTTAAAAGTAAAAATACAGACACCTTTTTTCATCATGAAAAACGAATTTTAAGACCGCTTAATTATTCCAAAAGCGATAAAGGTTTTGGCTCTGGAGTTTATGAGAGTGCCTCGGGTATTAAAGTAGGAATTATCAATTTAATCGGGCGAGTTTTTTTGGATCAGGAGGCCTATTCACCGTTTGAAAAAGCGGAAGAAGCAATTAAAGAGCTGCGGCTAGAAACACCTATTATTTTTATTGATATTCATGCCGAAGCAACTTCTGAAAAGATCGCTTTAGGTTGGTATTTAGACGGAAAAGTTTCCGGTATTTTTGGAACTCATACCCATGTGCCGACCGCTGATGAGGCAGTATTACCTAATGGCACCGCTTATATTACGGATGTCGGCATGACAGGGGCATACCGCTCAATTTTAGGGCGTGAAATTAAACCTGTGCTTCAAAGATTTTTAACAGGTAAATCAACGCATTTTGACGTTGCCAAAGAAGACGTTAGATTGATGGGGATTATTGTTGAAGTGGATGTTAAAACGGGGAAGGCGCTTTTGATTCGGAGAATTGAGAAGAAAGCGGCCGGTAAATAGAAATGAAAACTGAAACAGAACGAAAAATATATTCAGTTGGTGAGATAACCAAAGAGATTCGTCTTTCTTTAGAAAAAAATTATCCTTTTATTTGGATAAGCGGCGAGATATCAAATTTTAAAAAACATAGTTCAGGCCATTGGTATTTGACCTTGAAGGATTCTCTGGCGCAAATCCGTGTTGTTATGTTTCGGGGATCTAATTCAAAGGTTAAATTTGAAGCGGATAATGGTCTCGAAATAATCGTAGGGGGCCGCATCACTGTTTATGACCAGCAGGGACAATATCAGATTATAGCCGAAATAATGGAGCCAAAGGGGCTGGGAGCTCTCCAGCTGGCATATGAGCAGTTAAAAGCGAAATTAGAAAAGGAAGGTCTTTTTGATATAAAAAGAAAACGTCCGACACCCTTTTTACCGAGACGGGTTGGAATTGTAACTTCACCCACAGGAGCTGTTATTCAGGACATTATTAATGTTACGCAAAGACGATTCCGAGGGTTGCCGCTCTTACTTTTTCCTGCTCGGGTCCAAGGCGAAGGAGCTTCAAGTGAAATCGCGGAAGGAATCCGCTATTTTAATACCTTACCTGATATCGATGTTTTAATCGTAGGCCGGGGAGGAGGGAGCCTCGAAGATTTATGGCCGTTTAACGAAGAAATCGTAGCGCGCGAAATTTTCGGATCTCGAATTCCTGTTATTTCGGCTGTGGGCCACCAGACGGATTGGACTATAGCTGATTTTGTAGCTGATAGGAGGGCTGCGACCCCAACGGCCGCAGCCGAAATAGTGGCACCCGTTCGGGAAGAGTTGCTTCGTAGAATTTGGGAGTGTCAAAACAGAGCCCGCAATCGAATGCTGAATTTCTGGAAGGATAGAAAGCGAGAATTAAACAATCTGATGAATGCTTATGCCTTTAAGCAGCCGCAAAATATTATCGAACGCCAAACCCAAGTTTTAGACGGTAGGACGAGAGAGATAGTGAATTATGGAAATAATTTGATTCAGTCAAAGAAAATGAAATTTGGTGAAGCCTCCTCAAGGCTTGAGGCATTGAGCCCTTTAAGTGTTTTGAGCCGCGGATATTCGGTCGTACTTAATCAAAAGAATCACGTGATTCGGTCCATTAAAGATGTAGAATCGGGCGAAGCTTTAAAAACTCGAATTATTGATGGAGTGATCAGATCAAAAGTTGAAGGAGTAGATTCTAATGAGTGAAATGAAGAAGTTTCAATTTGAAAATGGTCTTGAGGAACTGGAAAAAATTGTTCAGGATCTCGAGTCGGGCGAACTAACCCTCGAAGAAGCATTAAAGCGTTATGAGGACGGCGTCAAGTTTTCGAGGCTTCTCCAGGTAAAATTAGAAGAGGCGTCAAAAAAGATAGAAGTGCTGACAAAAAACCTTGAAGGTGATATGGAAGCGAAACCGCTTGAAATGGGGAGTTCAGAAAAGGTGTCGCCAAAAAAGAAACGCGCCCCCAAAGCAGATGATGGAGAATTGTTGATTTAAGATCGAAGATCTGAGAGCTCGCGCACGCAACGCGTGCAGTGTATTGGTTTCCTTGCGAGATGCGCGCCGAATGGCGCGACAACTGAGATAAAAAATGAATATAAGTAAATATTTAAAAGAGCAAGTGAAGGTAGTTGATGAGGCGTTGGATAGGTTTTTGCCCAAAACCAAAGAAGTTCCATCGCTTCTCCATCAAGCAATGAGATACAGTGCGCTTAGTTCGGGTAAGCGTATTCGCCCTATCTTAACACTTGCGGTTAGCGATATGCTGGGAGGCTCAAGAGGCAATGCTTTAATCCCTGCTTCGGCTATCGAAATGATTCATAGTTACTCACTTGTTCACGATGATCTTCCCTGTATGGATAATGATGATCTGAGGAGGGGGCGCCCAACCTGTCATAAAAAATTTGATGAAGCCACTGCTGTATTAGTAGGCGACGGGTTATTAACCGAAGCCTTTCGGCTTTTAGGGACTTATCCTGATGCTAAACGAGCGAAGCGATTGACAGGAGTTATTGCTGAATCTATCGGCAGTCGGGGAATGATAGGCGGGCAGTTTTTAGATAAAATATTTGAAAATAAAACAATCGATAAAATAACTCTCGATTTGATTCATGTTAATAAAACAGGGAAATTACTGGCTAACGCTTGTCTGGCAGGAGCTATTTCAGCCCGCGCTACTAAAGCGGAAGAAAAAAGAATTTTCCGTTTCGGTGAAACCATTGGCTTCGTCTTCCAAATCATCGATGATATACTAGATAAAGATGGTTACCTTCAGTTTATGAGTGTCTCAGAGGCCCGTGAAGAAGCTTCTTATCTCACTTCAAAAGCTAAAGCAGAATTAAAACCTTTTGGCAAAAAAGCCGAGACTCTTATTAAAATTGCCGAATTTTTAGGGAAACGTAAAAAATAATGCCGCTATTAGAAAAAGTAAATGATTTAAAGGACCTTAAAAAGCTCGAGATTGATGATCTACCGGAATTATGCGCGGAGATTCGAACCTTTTTAGTTGATACTGTTCAAAAAACAGGCGGTCATCTAGGCGCTTCACTGGGTGCCGTGGAACTTACGGTTGCGCTTCATTACCTTTTGGATTCACCGAAAGATAAATTAATCTGGGACGTTAGCCATCAAGCCTATGCGCATAAGATTTTAACGGGCCGTAAAAATCGGATGCCGACTTTAAGACAAAAAGATGGATTGTCCGGTTTCACGGATCCCAAAGAAAGTAAGCACGATTTTTTTAAAACAGGGCATGCCTCAACTGCGATTGCTCAAGCTATGGGTTTAGCGGTTGCCAGGGACTTAAAAGGAACTGATGAAAAAATTGTTGCGATCGTAGGTGACGGAGCTTTGACCGGAGGCCTTGCCTATGAGGCCTTAAATAATGCGGGCCACACAAAGCGGAACATATTGATTATTTTAAACGATAATGAAATGTCAATATCGCCTAATGTAGGTGCTATGAGTACTTGCTTCAACACCATGATCACTAATCCTTTATACAATCGTGTTAGAAAACGTGTGGAGCATGCCACTGACAAGTTTCCCCGCCTTCAAAGGCTCATTAAGAACGCGGAAGAAGGTTTTAAGAGCTTAATCGTACCTGGAATTCTTTTTGAAGAGCTGGGATTCCGATATTTTGGACCCATTGATGGGCACGATATTCAAAATCTAGTCCGTAATTTGAAAAAAATTACCGGCCTTAAAGGGCCGCGAATTGTGCACTTGATAACTAAAAAGGGAAAAGGGTGTGACTTGGCAGACGAGGATCCCGAAAGGCTTCATGGGATCGCGCCCGAAACGAAGGAGTCATCAAAAGTTGAAGTAAAAACAAATGGGAAGAATGTCCTTCGATCCTACACCCAAATTTTTGCTGAAAAATTAGTTAAGCTTGCTCAGGAAAATTCTGATATTGTTGCGATTACTGCCGCCATGCCCTCGGGAACCGGCCTTGATAAATTCAAAGAGAAATTTCCTGGTCGTTTTTTTGATGTCGGTATCGCGGAAGAATATGCGGTGACCTTTGCGGGCGCTCTTGCTAAAGGCGGTAAGAAACCGGTGTGCGCGCTTTATTCCACCTTTTTGCAGCGGGGCATTGATCAGATCATTCATGACGTTGCCCTTCAAGAGCAAAATGTGCTATTTGCAATCGATCGCGCGGGTGTAGTAGGAGAGGACGGCCCTACTCATCATGGTCTTTTTGATATTGCTTTGATGCGTTCTATTCCGGATGCGGTGCTCGCGAGCCCTAAGGATTCTTTTGAGATGGAACGTATGATAAAGTTAGGTTTTGACTGGAAAGGGGTTTTTGCCATTCGATATCCACGAGGAATGATACCTGAAGAGTTTCCCGGGAGTTCTAAGACATTTGAAATTGGAGAGGGTGAGGTGTTGAAAGAAGGGGGGGACGTGACGATTTTAACATTAGGTGCTTTAGTTTCTACAGCGCTCCTAACAGCAAAGCTCCTCGAGCGTGACGGTGTTCGGGCGGGAGTTATCAATATGCGTTTTGCTAAACCTTTAGATAAAGGGCTTCTTGAATTGGCGGCCCAAAAATCACCCCTTTTAGTAACCATGGAAGATCATAGTTTGCCAAATGGTTTTGGAACTGCTTGCTTAGAAGAGCTCTCTCGATTAGGATTAGAGAAAAATAAAGTGATCCGTTTGGGATTTTCTGATGAATTTGTACCGCACGCTAAAAGGAATGAATTGTTGGAGTCAGCTTATTTAACTCCCGATAAGGCAGCGGCACAAATCTTGAAGGAAGGGCAGTTATGCAAAAAATAGGATTAATAGCTAATTTTAACAAACCGCGCGCCAAAGAGCTGTCAAGTGAGATTAAATCATGGTGCAAGGAAAAGAAAATTCAGGTTCTTGACGCTCTTGAGATACCCCTTGAAAAAATCATTGAAAGCGCGGAGCTCCTAGTTTGCTTAGGCGGCGATGGTACCATTCTTAAAGTCGGACATCAGATTCCTCCGGGCAGACAGCTTCCTATTTTGGGTGTTAATTTAGGCAATTTGGGCTTTTTAACCCGCGTAAAGGCGGATGAGCTTTTTGATGAATTGTCCCAAATTATTTCAGGCAACATTCATTCTGAAAAACGTTTTACCCTCAAGGCTTTTGTAAAAGGACCGAATTATAAAAAAGGCTTAACGCTTCAAGCTGTTAACGATTTTGTCATTCATAGGGAAGAGTTGACAAGATTTTTGACCGTAACAGCAAAAGTGGGCGGTGAAGAACTGAGTGTTTTTGCCGGCGATGGCTTGATTGTTGCTTCTCCCACCGGTTCGACTGCTTATTCGATGGGAGCGGGCGGTCCCCTGATCTATCCTACAATGGAAGCTATGGCATTAACGCCTATTTGTCCGCACAGCATTTTTAGTAAACCCCTTGTTATTCCAAGTCAATTTCGAGTGACAATAACCGTTTCGCCTGATCATCCCGAAAGGCGAGCAAGACTTATCGGAGATGGGCAAGAGAGAATTGAAATTTCAGAGGGTGATGTTGTTGAAATTACTCGATCTGACGCGGAAATTATTTTAATATCAAGTTCCAAGCGAAGTTATTTTGGAATATTGAAAGAAAAATTTTGTATTGTATAGATAGATGGCGGTCGAAACACTTATCGGAACAGAAAACAAATCAATGACAGAGAAAACATCAAAAAAACAAGAAGCACCTAAGAAAAAAATCATTAAAGTTAAAAAGGAAAGATGCAAGGGTTGTGATTTGTGTGTTCACGTCTGCCCTCACGACGCGCTTGAAATGTCAAAAAACTTTAATAAAAAGGGGCTGCCTTACGTTATTTTAAAAAATCCCGAAAAATGCACGGGCTGCGGAATGTGTGTTTTAATGTGCCCTGATGCCGCAATTGAAGTGGTGTATTTCGAATAATGAAAGAAAAGCTTTTGTTTACCGGTAACGATGCGTGTGGCGAGGGTGCGGTGCGTGCCGGCTGTGCCTTTTATGCCGGCTATCCTATAACTCCTCAAAATGAATTAACGGCCTATATGTCGGTTAGAATGGAAGAAGAGGGAAGAACTTTTATTCAAGCCGAAAGCGAGCTGGCAGCAGTTAATATGGTTTTAGGGGCATCGGTCGCGGGAGCGCGCGCTATGACAAGCTCTTCGAGCCCCGGTATTAGTTTAAAACAGGAAGGGATATCTTATTTGGCTGGTTCGGAACTTCCCTCTGTGATCGTTAATGTGATGCGTGGCGGGCCTGGTCTTGGGAACATTTCAGCTTCTCAGGCGGACTATTTTCAGGCAACAAAGGGCGGCGGCCACGGTGATTATCGTTTAATTGTCTTAGCACCCTCATCTGTCCAAGAGATGTTTGATTTTACTTACGAGGCTTTTGCTCTAGCGGATAAATATCGGAATCCGGTTATGATCTTAGCAGATGGAATGCTGGGTCAGATGATGGAGCCGATCGAATTTGATCCAAAAATTAAACCAACTGGTGTTGTCGAAAAACCTTGGGCCCTTACAGGCGCTAAAGACAGAGCGGCACAAAGCATTAAAAGTTTACTTTTAGGCGATGAAGTTCTTGAAGATCATAATAAGAAGCTTCAGAGAAAATATCGTCGGATAGAAAAAGAAGAAACAAGATTTGAATCTTATAAAACTGAAAAAGCCGATATTGTTATTGTTGCCTATGGAACCATGGCACGGACAGCCTGTGCTTCCGCTGATGTTTTAGAGGGTGAAGGTATTAAGGTTGGAGTTTTGCGGCCGAAAACGCTTTGGCCGTTTCCCTATAAAGAAATAGAAAAACTAGCTTCAAAAGGAAAAAAGTTTCTCGTTGTCGAAATGAGTGCGGGTCAAATGGTTGAAGACGTAAAGCTAGCCGTTCAAGATAAAAGTCGAGTTTCGTTTTATGGCCGGATGGGCGGAGGAATTCCGACAGAAGATCAGATTAATGACGAAGCGAGGAAAATAAAGTGAAACAAACAAATGCTGTTCCGGAATCAATGAAGGATATCGGCACCCATTATTGTCCTGGCTGCGGGCACGGTGTTATTCATCAAATTATTTGTGAAGCTATTGATGAATTGAAAATGAGAGAGGAAACGGTTGCCATCGCACCCGTTGGCTGTGCTGTATTAGCTTATGATTATTGGAATTTTGACACAGCCGAAGCACCTCATGGGCGTACCCCAGCGGTTGCAACCGGTGTTAAAAGGGTTCTTCCGGACCATTTAGTTTTTACTTATCAGGGCGATGGGGATTTGGCCGCCATTGGTACTGCCGAAATTATTCATACGGGTAATCGCGGCGAGAACATCTCAGTTATTTTTGTTAACAATGGTGTTTATGGAATGACGGGCGGCCAAATGGCGCCCACAACTCTTATCGGGCAAAAAACCACTACGTCCCAATTCAGGCGCAGACCTGAGAAAGAAGGGCATCCTTTAAAAATTTTAGAGATGATGGCGGTCCTGCCGGGCGCAACCTATTTGGAAAGAACCTCAGTACACACTCCTAAAGATATTCTTAGAGCTAAAAAAGCTATTAAGAAATCTTTTGAATTGCAGCTGGCCGGCAAAGGTTTTTCAATGGTAGAAATTGTGGCTGCCTGCCCAACTCATTGGAGCCTGACTCCCGTTAAGTCTTTAAAGCATATCGAAGAAAACATCCTTAAAGAGTACCCTTTAGGCGTGATAAAAGACGAAGCATGAAAGAAATAAACGAATCAATATTGTGCGCTGGTTTCGGTGGGCAGGGAATTATGCTTTTAGGTAAAGTTCTGGCGCACGCTGGCATGGAAGCGGGGCTTTCTGTTACCTGGCTGCCTTCTTATGGCGCTGAAGTGCGGGGCGGTACGGCCAATTCTGCTGTAAGAATTAGCACTAACGTAATTAGCAGTCCGATGATTGAATTTGCCACTGTGGGAATCATCTTGAATGAACCTTCGCTTGAAAAGTTTGAAAGTAAAATTAAATCAGGAGGGCTTCTTATTTTAAATTCTTCAATTATTTCTAAAAAGATTGACCGTAAAGATATTGAAGTTATCTTGGCACCTCTCACTGATGAAGCTATGAAGTTGGGCAACGTCCGAGTGGCTAATATGATTGCAGCAGGTATTTATGCTGCGAAACGAAAAGTTTTTAGTAAAGACACTCTAATTAAAGTTATTAAAAAAATGGCTAAAATGGCCGGAACAGAAAACCGCGTTCCTATTAATATCCAAGCTGTTGAAAAAGGCGCTTCATTAATTACCTAGCTGTCTAATCATGCCGCAAATTCGCGTTCGATTTGCCCCTTCTCCCACAGGCCATCTGCATATTGGCGGTGTCCGCACAGCACTCTTTAATTATCTTTATGCTAAAAAACAAAAAGGAAAGTTTTTAATCCGCATTGAAGATACAGATCGTGAAAGGTCGCGCGAAGAATACGAAGAAGAAATTCTCTCGGGACTTAAATGGCTCGGTCTTAATTGGGACGAAAGAATTTTAAAACAATCGCATCGGATGGTTATGTATGAGCGGTCGCTTGGGAAGCTTTTGAGCAAAGGCTTAGCCTACCAAGATCCCAAAGGCTCTCCCGCTATTTTTTTTAAAGTTCCCAAAAAAACAATTAAATTTTTTGATTTAGTGAATGACCCCATAACATTTGACACTTCTTTATTCGAAGATTTTGTTATTAAAAAATCGGACGGAATGCCCTCATTTCATTTTGCCTGCGTTGTAGATGATGTTAGGTTAAAAATAACGCATGTGATTCGAGGTAATGATCATTTGACGAACACGGCAAGGCAGCTCCTGCTTTATGAAGCTCTGGAAGCTAAAATTCCCAAATTTGCTCATCTTCCCTTGATCTTAAACGAAGAAGGAAAGCCTCTATCCAAGCGTGAGGGCGGCGGGTCGCTTGTATTTTACATTACCAAAGGTTTTTTACCGGAAGGAGTGCTTAATTACTTAGCTCTTTTAGGAGGGGGGCCGGGGGGGGATGAGGAATTTTTTACAAAGGAAAGACTGATTAAAAAATTCTCGCTTAAACGTGTTAATAAAGCCGGGACTTGCCTGAATTTAGAA
>CAZLUT010000054.1:0-14495 GCA_964562805.1 uncultured bacterium
CGGGAAGGCGGTAAAACCGTCGGTGCTGGTGTGGTGAGCGAGATCATAGAGTAAGAAAAGAAGTAGAAGCGGATGCGGGATCTTATTACTTTAGTTTGTACAGCTGACAGTTGTGCTGGCCGTTATGTTAGTCGCAAAAATAAAAAAACGACAACAGAGCGATTAGAGCGCAGTAAATACTGCAAGTTTTGTCATAAACACACCCTGCACCGAGAAAAAAAGTAGATCGAAGCCCTAGGCAGGTTGACCGTCTGAAAAGCTGGAGCGGTTATTAAGGATTGAACCTAGAGCTAACACCCTGTTGAACTAAAAGCGCTTTTTGGCGAAGGGGGTTTTGTCGAAGGGAAACTCGAGCCCCATAGAGAATGGGTGCCCTAGGAAGGTTAAAAGAATTACCTTTAGGTGAGTAGCTCAATTGGCAGAGCACTGGTCTCCAAAACCAGGGGTTGCAGGTTCGATTCCTGTCTCACCTGCCAAATTGGAAGGAAAAAATAAGTAAGTGGCAAAAAAGTTTTTTGGGTTTTTTTCAGAAACGAAGCAGGAATTAAAAAAGGTTGTTTGGCCAACCCGCCGTGAGCTCACGGGCTCAACCGTAGTTGTTATTGTAACTACCTTAATGCTGGCTGCTTTTATTGGGGTTGTTGACTTTATTTTGTCACAAATCATTCAAAGGATTATTTAATGGCGAAGAAGTGGTATGCGATTCACACCTTAACCGGCGTAGAACAAAAGGTGAAAACAAACTTGCAGGCGCGGGCTGAGATAGCCAGTCTTAGCGAGATGTTTGGTGAGATTTTAATTCCTACTGAAAAAGTCAGTGAGGTTAAAGAGGGAAAGAAAAAGATTTCAGAGAGAAAATTTTTCCCCGGTTATATTTTGATCGAAATGGAAATGACGGATGAAAGCTGGTACTTAGTAAAAAATACCCCCGGCATTTCCGGATTTGTTGGCTCGGGAACAAAGCCCTTAGCTCTTTCTGAAAGCGATATTTCATCGATTGTGCAAACGCAGACAGAAAAAACGGCTAAGCCAAAACCGAAAGTTGAGTTCACCGAAGGTGAGTCAGTAAGAGTGAAAGAGGGTGCTTTCGCAAATTTTAATGGTGTTATTGAAGAATTAAATCCCAACAAGGGGAAGCTCCGGGTAATGGTTACCATTTTCGGAAGATCAACCCCTGTTGAATTAGAGTATTGGCAGGTTGAGAAACTATAATGGGAAAAAAAGTTAAAACATATATTAAATTACAAGTTCCGGCAGGTTCAGCGAATCCTGCGCCTCCGATCGGTCCAGCCTTGGGTCAGCACGGAGTCAATATTATGGATTTTTGCAAAAAGTTCAATGAGCAGACGAAAGATAAGGGAGGAATGATCCTTCCGGTTGTTATCTCTGTTTTCGAAGACCGTAGTTTTACTTTTATTACCAAAACACCGCCTGCTGCTGTTTTAATCAAAAAGGCGGCCGGTTTGGCTAAGGCATCAGGGGAGCCAAACAAGAATAAAATCGGAAAAATTACCCGTACTCAAGCTATGGAAATAGCTAAAACAAAGTTAAAAGACCTAAATGCAACTAAACTTGAAAACGCTGTGCGTATGATCGAAGGTTCGGCTCGAAGCATGGGCGTTGAAATTGTGGACTAAAAATGGCAAAAAAAAGCAAAAGATATAACGAATCGCTTAAAGTTTTGGAACAGGGAAAATCTTATTCCGTAAAAGAGGCGGTTGAGGTCTTAAAGAAGACAAAACCCGCCAAATTTGACGAGTCGGTCGAGTTGAGTTTTCAATTAGGAATCGATACCAAGCAGGCCGATCAGGCTATTCGCGGAACTGTTAATTTACCGCACGGATCCGGCAAACCGGTCAAGGTGCTTTGTTTTGTTCGCGGTGAAGAGGCTAAAGATGCTGAAAAAGCTGGAGCCGAATATGTTGGAGCAGATGATCTAGTGACTAAAGTAAGCGGTGGATGGCTCGATTTTGACGTGATAGTAGCTCATCCTGATATGATGCGGGATATTTCAAAGCTGGGCCGTGTGTTAGGGCCTAAAGGTCTCATGCCTTCTCCCAAGGCAGGTACGGTTACCAAAAATATTGGTAAGGCTGTTGAGGAGCTTAAAAAAGGAAAGATTGAATTGAAAAGTGATAAAACCGGAGGCATTCATGTGGCCTGCGGAAAGCTTTCTTTCTCAGAAGATGCTATTGCTGAAAACGCAAAAGCTGTTATTAAGACGCTTTTAGAATTAAAACCTCAAAGTGCTAAAGGGGATTATGTAAGAAATGTTTCGATCTCGAGCACAATGGGCCCTGGCTTACGACTAGAAGCCTCGGAATTTGGGATTTAATTACCAGAAGGAATTACGGAGCTAAAAATGCCTAAATTTGAAAAAGAGATAATGATCAGCGAGCTTAAGAATTGTTTTGAGGGAAATCCTTATGTTTTCTTTTCTTCAGTTCGTGGGCTTGACGTAACTGCCGTATCAGAATTGCGTCAGGCACTTGAACCAAAAGCCAGAAAAGCTTTGGTTGTAAAAAATTCTTTAGCGAGAAAAGTTTTAGAAGAACGTGGGGTTAATGGAGCGAGCCAAGACCTCATTAAAGATCAAGTGATGATTACTTTTGGCAACCAGGAGCCGCAGGATATTTCTAAGGCTCTGGTTGATTTTTTGAAAGATCATGAAAAGTTTGTTCTGCATGGGGCAATTATTGAAGGAAAAACAGTCGGTCTAGATTACGTAAAGCAACTTGCAAAGTTACCATCAAAAGAAGAGTTGTTAGCCAAGGTCGTGTCCGGCATTAATGCACCAATTGCAGGATTTGTATTAACTCTCGGCGGTTTAATTCGCTCATTTGCCATCGCGCTAAATGGGGTAGCTGAGAAGAAAAATCAATAGTGGAGGAAACTAATGAGTGAGGAAACAGTGAAAGAATCAGTAGAATTAAATGATAAGCAGAAGCAGATTCTTGACAGTATTGATAATTTGACGGTTGTTGAATTAGCGAGTCTGGTCAAGGCTTTGGAAGAGAAGTATGGCGTTTCAGCTGCGGCTCCGGTTGCAGTTGCTGCGGGTGCGGCTCCGGCTGCTGGTGGTGAGGCTCAGGAAGAGCAAACATCATTTTCAGTAGTTTTGGAATCTTTTCCGGCCGACAAGAAAATTGCTGTAATTAAGGTCGTTCGTGAAGTTACCAGCCTTGGTTTGAAAGAAGCTAAGGAATTGGTTGAAGGATCTCCTAAGTCGGTTAAGGACGGAGTTTCCAAAGAAGACGCTGAAAAAATCAAAAAAGATTTAGAAGCGACTGGTGCAAAAGTAGCGCTTAAGTAATTTAAGCGAACTCACTTTTCACTTTTTTTGACTAAAACGATAAATACCTAAGCGGGAGGGAAACGGATGACTGCTTCCTTGTTGGAGCGAAAAAGCTTTTCAAAAATTGAAGACTGTATGGATATTCCTAATTTAGTGGAAATCCAGGTCAAGTCCTACGAGCATTTCTTGCAAAGCGGCGGCACACGCCGGCGCCGTAAGAAAAATATAGGTCTCGAAGCTGCTTTCGTGGAGACATTTCCTATTGAAAGTTTTGATGGGGGATGCCGCCTGGAATATGCAGGCTACAATCTTGGTGTGCCCAAATATTCTGTTGATGAATGCCGCAGACGTGGCATGACTTATGCCGCTCCGCTCAAGGTGAATTTCCGTTTAATTCGAAAAGGACAGATTAAAGAGCAGGAAGTCTATATGGGAGATCTTCCCATGATGACGGACACGGGAACCTTTGTGATTAATGGCGCTGAGCGCGTTGTTGTTTCTCAGCTTCATCGCTCACCGGGCGTTTCTTTTGAATCTTCTATTCATACCAGCGGTAAGAAGATCTATGGCGTTCGCATTATTCCTTATCGAGGCGCTTGGCTTGAATTTGAAGCTGACAATTCAGATGTTCTTTATGCTTACATCGATCGCAGAAAAAAGATCCTCGCAACTACCCTTTTGAGAGCTCTTGGACTTTCCACTAATAAGGATATCTTTGAAAGCCTTGCTCAAGTTAAAAAAGAAGAACTCACTCGTTCTAATTTCAAGAATTTAGAAGGGAAGGTTTTAGCCGAAGATATTCAAAATGCCGAAACCGGCGAAATGATCGCCTCAAGCGCTACACGTCTAACAAAAGACAATCTGGAATTTCTTTTGGGTCAAGGCGTTAAGACAGTTGAGGTTGTTGAATTTGAGGAGGATGACCCTATTCTGATGAATACGATCGAACGTGAGCCGTACCGCAACACTCAAGATGCTCAGATCGCTATTTTTAAAAGAATCCGACCGGGCGACCCGGCTATTCCTGAAAGCGCAAAAGATTTAATTGATAAGATGTTTTTTGATGAACAGCGCTACGACCTCGGTAAAGTAGGCCGTTTTATGTTGAATCGTAAACTCAATATGAGCGAATCGCTTGATATTCCGATTCTTCAATTAAAAGATGTCGTTTCTGTCGTCCAATCTCTCCTAAAGCTTCGCACGGGCGAGAAGAAGGTTGATGATATCGACCATTTGGGCAATCGTCGTGTTCGTTCGATCGGTGAACTCTTGCAAAATCAATTTCGCGTTGGTTTAGCTCGCATGAAACGCTCCGCTTTAGAGCGTATGTCGATTTATGATCTTGATACGATCATGCCTCACAACTTGATCAACCCAAAACTTTTGAGTGCTTCTATTAAAGATTTCTTTGGAAGAAGCCAGCTTTCTCAATTTATGGATCAGACCAATCCTTTGGCTGAATTGACTCACAAGAGACGTCTCTCAGCTCTGGGTCCTGGCGGTCTTTCAAGGGAACGGGCGGGCTTTGAAGTACGCGACGTTCACCCTTCACATTATGGCCGTGTGTGCCCGATTGAAACTCCGGAAGGTCCAAACATTGGTCTCATTGCATCTCTCAGCACTTTTGCTCGCGTTAATGAGGTTGGTTTTCTTGAAACCCCCTATCGGCGCGTTAAAAAAGGCAAAGTAAGCGCTGAAATTGAATATTTAAGCGCTGATATCGAAGATCAGTTCGTGATTGCTCAGGCCTCAGCCCCGGTTGACAAGGGCGGACGGTTTTTAACGGAACGTATTTCTTGCCGCGCTAAGGGAGAATTCGCTTTTAAACATCCGGAAGAAATTGATTATATGGATGTATCTCCTAAACAGCTGGTGAGTGTAGCGGCAGCTTTGATCCCGTTTTTAGAACATGATGATGCGAACCGCGCTCTCATGGGTTCAAACATGCAACGGCAAGCTGTGCCGCTGCTTTTTGCAGAGTCCCCTATTATCGGCACTGGCGTTGAAGGACGTGTCGCACGAGATTCCGGCGCTTGTTTAACCTCAAAAACTAAGGGAACTGTGAAGTACGCGGATTCTAACGAGATTGTCGTTGATGACTTTTCATACAAACTAAAAAAATTCGAAAGATCAAACGCAGGAACCTGTATTAATCAACGTCCTCTAGTGAAACCTGGCCAGAAGGTAAGGCGTGGAGATGTTTTGGCGGATGGTTTTGCAACGAAGAACGGTGAATTGGCATTAGGTCAGAATATTACGGTGGCGTTCATGCCATGGCGTGGATACAACTTTGAGGATGCCATCATCTTAAGTGAACGTTTGCTCAAAGATGATACTTATACTTCAATCCATATCGAAGAATATGAATCAGACGCCAGAGATACAAAGCTTGGCCCTGAGGAAATAACCCGTGATATTCCTAATGTTGGCGAAGAAGCTCTTAAGGATCTGGACGAAGACGGAATTATTCGTGTCGGCGCCGAGGTAAAGCCCGGCAGCATTTTGACGGGTAAGATCAGCCCTAAATCTGAAACCGAACTTTCACCCGAAGAAAAACTTCTCAGAGCTATTTTTGGTGAAAAAGCAGGAGATGTGAGGGATGCTTCTCTTACAGTGCCTCCGGGTGTTGAGGGTATTGTGGTTGATGTGAAAGTTTTTGCCCGCAAAGAATCGCGCGCCAAGACAAAAGAAGAGAAAAAATTAGAAGCCAAACAAATCGACCAAATTAAAAATTATTATCAATCCAGGATCGAAGCGCTAAGAAAAGAAAGGCTCAATCGTCTTTCAGGGCTTGTTCTAGGTCAACGTTTGGCGGAACCTCTCTTGGAAGAAGTTTTGGGCGAAGAAATTTTGAAGGAAGGTCACAAGATCGGATCAAATGATCTTAAAAAACTCGAACAATGTGATTGGGAATCTTTAAGGCTTCAAGAAGCCTCTGAGCTTGAAGAGCAGATCCATAAAATCGCTCGTGTTTGGGGTGATGAAATTAATACTTTAGTGGAAGAAAGAGCTCGTGAAACGGATCGCGTCACAAAAGGTGATGAGTTACCTCCGGGCGTGCTTAAAAAGGTCGTTGTTCATGTCGCCGCAAAGCGTAAGATCGCTGTTGGAGACAAGATGGCAGGCCGGCACGGTAACAAGGGTGTTATTTCTAAAATTCTTCCTGAAGGTGATTTGCCCTTTTTGCCGGATGGGACACCAGTGGATATCATTTTAAATCCATTGGGCGTGCCTTCCCGTATGAACGTAGGTCAGCTGCTTGAAACTCACTTAGGTTGGGCTGCAGAGAAGTTGGGATTCAAGATCTCAACCCCTGTGTTTGCCGGAGCAAGTGAAGAAGAAATATTGGGACACCTTGAGGAAGCCGGTTTACCCGTAGAAGGAAAAGTTGAGCTACGCGATGGTCGAAGCGGAGAACTTTTTGACCAGAAGGTGACCGTTGGAACTATTTACATGCTGAAACTGGCCCATATGGCTGATGACAAGATTCACGCACGTTCGATAGGTCCTTATTCTCTTGTCACTCAACAGCCTCTTGGCGGTAAAGCACAATTTGGTGGTCAACGTTTTGGAGAAATGGAAGTGTGGGCGCTTGAAGCATATGGAGCTGCTTATACCCTCCAAGAACTTTTAACTGTAAAAAGTGATGATGTGCAAGGTAGAACCCGGGTTTACGAGTCAATCGTTAAAGGTGAATCAGGTTTCCATTCCGGCACACCGGAATCTTTCAATGTATTGGTTAAAGAATTACAAAGTTTAGGCTTAGATATTGTTCCTGAAAAAAGTGTCGCTGCTGAGGTTAGAGATCAGGAAAGAGCTTCAAAGAGAAGCGATAAGCTAAAAGAAAAGCTAGAAGCTTTAAACAAAGCTTAGGAGAGGTAACGAATGAGCCACGAAATTAATACGTTTGATGCTGTAACGATAAAAATTGCGTCCCCTGAGAAGATTTTTAGTTGGTCAAGAGGGGAAGTGAAAAAACCCGAAACGATCAATTACCGTACCTTGAAACCTGAAAAGGACGGGCTTTTCTGTGAGCGGATTTTTGGTCCTACAAAGGATTGGGAATGTGCCTGCGGAAAATATAAACGGATTAAGTACAAAGGTGTTATTTGCGACCGTTGCGGAGTTGAAGTCACCCAGGCTAAGGTGCGCCGCGAGCGAATGGGCCACATTTCTTTAGTTACCCCTGTTTCTCATATTTGGTTTTTTAAAAGCATGCCGTCTCGAATCGGTAATTTACTTGATCTTACCGTTCGTGATTTAGAAAAAGTTCTTTATTACGAAGAATACGTTGTTATTGATCCTAAGGAAACACCCTTTAAGAAAAAAGAGCTCTTAACGGAAGACGAATATCAAAAAGCGCTTGATCAATATGGGCCGGGAAGCTTTGAAGTTAAAATGGGTGCCGAGGCCGTTCGCAGTCTCTTAAAAGAAATTGATCTTGATAAAGTAGGTCAAAAACACTTAAAGCTAATCAAAAATTCTAAATCAAAACAAACAAGAGCCCGTTCCATTAAGATTCTAAGAATCGTGGAAAATTTTAAAACATCTGACAACCAGCCGGAATGGATGATTTTAGATAAAGTCCCTGTTATTCCGCCGGATTTAAGACCATTGGTGGCTTTGGATGGCGGTCGTTTTGCTACGAGTGACCTTAACGATCTCTATCGTCGCGTTATTAACCGTAACAACCGATTAAAAAAGCTTTTAGAACTCAAAGCGCCTGACATTATTATTCGTAACGAAAAAAGAATGCTTCAAGAGTCAGTTGACGCTCTTTTTGATAACGGCAGAAGAGGCCGTGCGGTATTGGGAGCTGGAAACCGTCCTTTAAAATCCTTATCCGACATGCTTAAGGGTAAACAAGGCAGATTTCGTCAGAATCTTTTAGGAAAGCGTGTTGATTACTCGGGCCGTTCCGTTATTGTAATTGGTCCTGAGCTTAAGCTTCATCAATGTGGTCTCCCAAAAAAGATGGCCCTGGAACTTTTTGAACCTTTTATTATCAAGAAGCTTAAAGAACGCGGTCATGTTCACACAATCAAATCTGCTAAAAAATTAGTAGAAGATGTAAGGCCTGAAGTTTGGGATATTCTAGAGGAAGTTATTACTGAACATCCTATTATGCTTAACCGCGCTCCAACGCTTCACAGGCTTGGTATTCAGGCTTTTGAACCGACTCTTGTCGAAGGAAATGCTATTCGAATTCATCCTTTAGTATGTGCTGCTTTTAACGCTGACTTTGACGGAGATCAAATGGCAGTTCACGTTCCTTTATCGATGGAAGCCCAAATGGAAGCCCGCGTATTGATGTTGGCTCCGAATAATGTGTTTTCACCAGCAAGCGGAAATCCTGTTACGGCACCTTCGCAAGATATTGTTTTAGGAATCTATTACATCACTAAAGCTAAAGACGGGCAAAAAGGTGAAGGAATGCTTTTTGCTTCAAAAGAAGAAGCTATTTATGCCTTTAACGACAAGGAAGTCGAATTGCACGCGAAAATCAAGTTGCTCTTAGAAGACGGAGTTCAAGAGACAACTATCGGACGAGTGCTTTTTAACGATGTTCTTCCTAAAGGCTTTCGTTTTGTAAATGATGTTATTAATAAAGGTAAGCTTGGAAAAATTATTTCTGAATGTTACCACCGGTTTGGACACAATGAGACTGTAAAACTTCTGGATCGCTTAAAAGAACTTGGTTTCGAAGAAGCAACAAAAGCCGGCATTTCAATTGCGGTCAGCGATATGCAAATTCCCGGCACAAAGCAGGATATGTTAGGTGGAGCTCAGAAGGAAGTTGATAGTATAGAAGATCAGTATCAAAACGGTCTTATTACTGATGGTGAGCGTTACAATAAAGTAATTGACGTATGGACTCACATGACAGATCAGGTTTCTGATAATCTTTTTGAAGAATTAGACTCTTTCAATCCAATTTTCATGATGGCTGATAGTGGCGCCCGCGGTTCTCGCCAACAGATTCGTCAGCTAGCTGGTATGCGCGGCTTGATGGCAAAACCGAGCGGTGAAATTATCGAGTCTCCCATTACAGCAAACTTCAGAGAAGGTTTAAATGTATTGGAATACTTTATTTCGACTCACGGTGCCCGCAAAGGTTTGGCGGATACCGCCTTAAAGACGGCAGATTCGGGTTACTTGACTCGCCGTTTGGTGGATGTTTGCCAAGACGTTATTATCACAGAGGATGATTGTGAGACTTTAAATGGTATTTTTGTGGAACCTCATTACGAGGGTGAACAAATTATTGTTCCTCTTAAGGATAAAATTATCGGTCGTACAGCTTTAGATAACGTGGTTGATATTATTTCTGATCAGGTAGTTTGTAAAGCAGGCGAGGAAATTACTGAGGAAATAGCTGATCGTATCGAAAAAACAGGTATTGAAAAGATCAGAATTCGTTCAGTGCTTACTTGTGAAACCAAAAGAGGTGTTTGCGCTAAGTGTTACGGCAGAGACTTAGGTTCGCAAAAACCTGTCGAACTAGGCACAGCTGTCGGTATTGTCGCGGCTCAGTCTATCGGAGAACCCGGCACACAGCTTACGATGAGAACGTTCCACATTGGTGGTACAGCATCTCGTATTGTCGAACAGTCCTATTACAAAGCGCGAAACAAAGGTATTGTTAAATTTCATGATTTAAAAACTGTAAAATCGAAGAAGGGTGAAACGGTTGTTCTTAATAAGAACGGTGAGATTACTCTTCATGACGAAACAGGCCGTGAACTAGAGCGTTACGCGATTCTTTCAGGTGCAGTTTTAAGCGTTGATGAGGGCAAAGAAGTCGCGAAAGATGAAATTTTTGTAAAATGGGATCCTTATACGGTTCCAATTTTAACTGAAGTAACCGGTAAAATCAGATATGAAGATGTTAAAGAAGGTGTGACGATGAAAGAAGAGGTTGACTCAGCCACTGGGTTAACCGAACGCGTTATTATTGAACATAAGGAAGATCTTCATCCTCAGCTTGTTGTTGTCGGTAACAACGATGAGATCCTGGCCTTTTATCCGATTCCGGTGGGCGCTCACATTGTTGTTAAAGAAAAGCAGGAAGTTACCGCTGGTAGCCTGATTGCTAAAACCCCGCGTAAGGTCGCAAAAACCCGTGATATTACGGGCGGTCTACCGCGTGTAGCAGAACTTTTTGAAGCGCGCAAGCCGAAGAATCCATCGATTATTTCTGAAATTGACGGTGTGGTTGAATTTGGCGATGTTGTTAAAGGTCAGCGCCAAATTATCGTACGGTCTTCAACCGGCATGACTGTCGAATACTTAATTCCTCACGGTAAACATTTGAACGTTTATAAGGGGGACCGCGTGATCGCGGGCCAACAGCTTGTAGATGGACCCGTCGTTCCGCAGGATATTTTAAAAGTGAGCGGTGAACGCAAACTTCAAGAATATCTCGTAAACGAAGTTCAGGAAGTTTATCGACTCCAAGGTGTTAAAATCAATGATAAACACATCGAAACAGTTGTTCGCCAAATGCTGAGAAAAGTTAAGGTAGAAGACGCAGGGGATACCAACCTAATTTCAGGGGCCCAAATTGATAAGATTCAATTTGATGAGACTAATGAGATTGCTTTGGCCAAAGGTAAAAAAGCGGCTACAGCCTCTCCCGTTCTCTTAGGTATCACCAAGGCTTCATTGAGTACTGAGAGTTTTATTTCAGCCGCGAGTTTCCAAGAAACAACGCGTGTCTTAACAGATGCGGCTGCAAGCGGGCGTCAGGATAATCTTATGGGGCTTAAAGAAAATGTGATCATGGGTCACTTGATTCCGGCCGGAACCGGTTTTAGAGAGCATCATAAAATAAAATTGGTTTATGAAGGTTCTGAAGAACCGCCTCCAGCACCTGAGGTGCCGGCTGAATCGACCGAAGAAAATAAAGGATAAAGATAAGGAGAATTTGAGTGCCAACAATTAGCCAGTTAATTCGTCACGGACGAACAAAGCAAAAAAAGAAATCAAAATCACCATCGCTGAATAAGTGCCCTTTTAGAAAAGGTGTTTGTCTTCAGGTAAAAACTCAGACACCGAAAAAGCCAAATTCAGCTCTCCGCAAGATTGCCCGTGTTCGTTTGACAAATGGAGAAGAAATAACGGCTTATATACCGGGTGAAGGCCATAATCTTCAGGAACACTCAATTGTTTTAGTCCGAGGCGGACGTGTTAAAGATCTTCCGGGCGTTCGTTATCATGTTGTTCGAGGAAAGCTCGATACGGCCGGAGTTCAAAATAGAAATAAATCACGTTCGAAATATGGAGCTAAGGTTCCAAAGAAATAAAAGGAATTATAGAAGGGATAGAAAAGCGCAATGAGAAGAAGAAGAGCACCTAAAAGAAAAAATTTACCCGATCCTAAGTTTCGTAATCAGCAGGTTGCTAAAATGGTCAACATTATTATGCGAAGAGGTAAGAAGAGCATATCTGAAAAAATAGTTTACGGTGCGTTTGATATTATTGCCGAAAAAACTGGAAAGCCTTCTTTGGATGTATTTAAGCAAGCCGTTGAAAATGTGCGCCCCTTGGTTGAAACTAAATCCCGCCGAGTGGGTGGTGCGACTTACCAGGTTCCGATCGAGGTTCGTCCTGAGCGCGGCACAACTCTTGCGATGCGCTGGATACGGGACTTTGCTAATAGTAAAAAAGGCAGACCTATGAGCGAAAAGCTGGCTGGGGAACTCCTAGATTGTTACAACAAAACCGGTGCCACGATGAAAAAGAGAGAAGATGTTCATAAGATGGCAGAAGCAAATAAAGCATTTAGTCACTATAGGTGGTAAAAGAAATGGCAGAAAAAAAATATCCCCTCAATCGTTATCGCAACTTTGGAATTGCAGCCCATATTGATGCGGGCAAAACAACAACAACGGAGCGTGTTCTTTATTATACGGGTAAAAGCCATAAAATTGGTGAAGTGCATGACGGAGCTGCCACGATGGACTGGATGGAGCAGGAGCAGGAAAGAGGGATTACGATCACTTCAGCCGCTACAACCTGTTTCTGGAGAGATCACCGGCTTAACCTGATTGATACCCCTGGCCACGTTGATTTTACGATCGAAGTGGAACGTTCTATGCGTGTTTTAGATGGTTGTGTCGTTGTTTTTTGTGCTGTGGGCGGAGTTGAGCCGCAGTCTGAAACTGTCTGGCGCCAAGCTGACCGCTATAAAGTTCCCCGCCTTATTTTTGTTAATAAAATGGATCGTGTGGGTGCTGATTTTATGACCGTTGTCGGCCAAGCGCGCGAAATGTTGGGTGCTAATACAGTTCCTATTCAATTGCCTGTTGGCAAAGAAGACACACTTAAAGGTGTCATTGATTTGATTAAAATGAAGGCTTACATTTTTCGCGATGAAACCTTGGGTGCGGAATTTGATGAAGTCGATATCCCGGAGGAATTAAAGTCGGACGCCGAAAAAGCTCATCACGAGATGGTTGAAAAAGTTTCTGAAGTTGATGAAGAGCTGATGGAAAAATATATAGAAGGCCACAAGCCGACTCCGGATGAATTAATGAAAGCTATTCGTAAGGCAACATTGGCACTTCAAATAGTTCCGATGCTTTGTGGTTCTGCTTTTAAAAACAAAGGAGTTCAGCAGCTGCTGGATGCGATCGTTGATTATCTTCCGGCCCCGATTGATGTTGAAGCTATTAAAGGTCATGACGAAGCAGGTAATGAAATCGAAAGACATCCTGATGAAAAAGAGCCTTTTTCAGCTTTGGCTTTTAAAATTGCATCTGACCCTTACGTTGGTAAATTAACTTTTATTCGTGTTTATTCAGGGAAGATAGATGCGGGAAGTCCCGTTATTAATTCAACCCGTTCTTCTGATGAGCGAATTGGCCGAATGCTTCTCATGCATGCTAATAAGCGGGAAGAAATCGCCTCACTTTCAGCGGGAGATATCGCCGCAGTAGTTGGTCTTAAAAATGTTAGAACGGGAGATACATTGTGTGTTGAAAAGTCCCCCGTTGTTTTAGAATCGATGCATTTTCCAGACCCTGTAATTTCAATGGCGATCGAACCTAAAACAAAAGCGGACCGTGATAAACTTTCACAGGCCTTAGGGCGTCTTGCTGAAGAAGATCCCACTTTTCGAATTAAAAGTGATGAAGAAACCGGCCAAACTATCATTTCAGGAATGGGCGAACTTCATCTTGATATCTTGAGAGATCGCATGTTTCGTGAATTTAAAGTGGATGCTAATGTGGGTAAACCTCAAGTAGCATACAAAGAAACCATTACTAAAGAAGTTGAATCCGAAGGTAAGTTTATTCGTCAAACAGGCGGCCGCGGTCAATACGGGCATTGTTTCTTGAAGATTGCACCTCGAGGGAAAGGTGAGGGTTTTAATTTTATCAATAAGATTGTGGGTGGCGCTATTCCAAGGGAATACATTAAGCCGGTCGAGCAAGGCGTTAAAGAAGCCTGTCAAAACGGTGTTTTAGCAGGCTACCCTGTAGTCGATGTTGAGGTTACTGTATATGATGGTTCATTTCACGATGTAGACTCTTCAGAAATTGCCTTTAAGATGGCAGGCTCGATCGCGTTCAAAGATGGTGCCAAGAAAGCAAAGCCGGCACTTTTAGAGCCTATTATGAGCGTTGAAGTAGTCGTTCCTGAAGAATTTATGGGAGACATTATTGGAGATCTTAATTCTCGCCGCTGTAAGATTGAAGCAATGGGCGAGAGAAGTTCACTGCGTTTCGTAAAGGGCTTAGTGCCCCTTTCTGAAATGTTTGGATATGCGACAGCAATTCGCTCGCTCTCGCAAGGACGCGCGAATTACTCAATGGAGCCGAACAGTTATGCTGAGGTTCCAAAACATTTGGCCGAAAAATTGGTTGCCGCAACCTCTTAAGGCCCGAGTTAAATAAAAAAAATAGTATCAAAATTAAATTACAAGAGGGTTTTCTCTCTATAATTTAAGCTGATAAATTGCCACAAATTGTCACTACATAGTAGTTGACAGTAGGGGTTTTATCTGTAAAATCTGCGGACTTTTTCTCTAGGAGGGCTCTGTTTAGGGAGTAAATAGGCTTTTCTAGGACTAAATAATATGAAGTAAGGAAAGTATAGCATTATAGCAGACACCCCTACATGAAGGAATGCGATAGGCACTACGATTATTCGCCTAAGAACATATAACAAGATGTATAGCCCATATTTCACTCCA
>CAZLUT010000055.1:0-1698 GCA_964562805.1 uncultured bacterium
TGAAGTCCCGGAAGTTAGTTGGGAAGACCTTAGAAGTCAGGATGAGGCGGAAAGCTCAGAAACTATTCGGAACCGTATTAATGAGGTCCGTATTATTCAGAAAAAACGTTTCGAGGACTTTCCCTTTTCTACCAATAGTGAAATGAATGAAAAAGCACTCAAACTTTTCTGTCAACTAGATTTGGAATCAGAAACTTTTTTAAGAAACGCCCTTAAAGAATTAGGCTTGAGTGCTAGAGCTCATACGCGAATCTTAAAAATTGCCCGCACTCTAGCTGATATGGCAAATTCAGAATATATCGGCGTTACCCACCTCGAGGAAGCCACAAGTTACCGCCTCCTCGATCGTCAGTACATCTATGTTTAATCAGCGCTTTTAATTAGGGACGGTCCCGCTTTATATAAAATCTTGCCGCCGCTTCATTCTTGATAAACTAAGCTTGTTTTTTCTGCCGCATCATCCCAGTCGAATCGCTTTATCGATTCTAAGTTGTGTTTACCCATCGCGGAAAGTGCGTGGCGTTTTCTTAGAGCCTCCTCCATTGCAGTTAATAATCCGAGCTTATCTTTGTGAGCATTGTATAAAAAGGCGCCCTGCTCATCGAGAATATATTTAAAATGTCCGCTATTGGGAGCAATGCATGGCTTGCCAAATGACATTGCTAAAGCAACAGCTCCGGATGAGGTTGCGACGCGATAGGGCAACGCAATGCAATCGGAGGCATTCATGAAAATTTGTAGATCGTCGGCAGGAATAAGCTGGTTTTTAAAAATAATATTTTTATTGTTTTGGATTGCTCGTGATATTTTTTCTCCGTATTTTTGATCATTAGCACGGCCAGCAATAATCAATTTAACGTTGTCTTTAGAGAGTTTTTCAAAGCTTTTTATTAATTCAAGTACTCCTTTGGGTGGAGCCAAATACCCACAAAAAGCAAAAACAAACGCGTCATTGTGAATATCAAGACGGGATCTTGCTTCCTCGCGACTTATAGTATTTTTATAAAAATCACAATAATTAGGATGAGGGATCATGCGAATTTTTCGCTTGTTTATAGGGAAGCTAAAATCATCCATTTCGCAAGGATAATGAACTATTATAGCGTTCGCTAATCCAAAAATAATAGCAGCGCCTAAAAGGGAGAAGATTGGTTTGTTATCCGCCTTATTTACGACATTGTGTAAAGTTGATATTACTTTGATTCCGCTAACCCTTAGTAATATTAGTTGGCTTATTAAATAAAGATAAAGGCGTATTCTGAGTAACCGGTCCTTCCTTGTGAACCCTGGGAAATCATGAAAATGGACTACATTAATACCCTTGTCACGCACGTCAGAAAAAAACCATACAGAATTAACCATTTGGGTGACTTCGACGTTAAACTTTCGAAGGTGATCTATTAGTAAAGTCTGATATGGATTATCACCGAAGCTTTGTGTGATGAAGCTAACTTTAAGAGCGCGTTTTTCTGCAGCCACATGTCACTCCTATTTTGAAAATAGCTATTGGTAAATGCTTGCAGTATAAATAATCGATCTGAGTAAATTATTTGTTTTATGCACAATAGCACGTTGCGCAAGAATTTATAAGCAAATCTTAAAAATTGCCCGCACTCTAGCTGATATGCAAAGCTCGGCCAGGATTGAATCCCGCCACTTGGAGGAAGCTACGAGCTATCGCTTGCTAGACCGTCAATA
>CAZLUT010000055.1:1723-14433 GCA_964562805.1 uncultured bacterium
TTTTTCTTCTTCAAATCAATAGTTTCGCCAAAAATTTCAGACAGAGCTTCTTCATAAAATGTTTCATCTATATCCCAAGGTGTGTTTTGCCCTTCAAAGCGTTTAGACATCGCAAAAAAAACACCGAAAATTTTTCTTTTTCCCTTCTCTTCGCTATCATTAGGTCTAGGCAGCATTTTTTTAAATTTTTCAATACGCCCCTTGGCTTCGGCACCTCCGGAACCTATCGAATCAGGCCATACTATTTGGGCTAGTTTAAAGGCCGCCATGTCTCGTTCTTCTTTATATCGATTACACTCGGTCCCCAATAGCTTTGCAGAATCCAGATAAGGTATAAGTCCGATATGTCCACTCGGACCACCGCCTGAGCGAGTACAGGCTTTTTGAGTGGAGGCTACAGGCTTCAGTAAAGATATTATCTCTTTATGCTGCGTAAGAATTTCTTCTTTGGTTAATGTTTGAGTTGGAAGAGGTTCTTTATAAATAGATAAATCAGGTTTTGCCATGCATTGGCATAAAAGAAAAATTAATATAAAAAGAAATCGCTTCTTCACGACTTTAACAAAAGATCGCAATTAGAAATACCGCGATTTTTATGCTAAATTTTTTTTCGGTCAATCTACTATAAGAACCTAAAGAAGTTCGTTAACTTTTTTTATAACCTCAAAAGCATCAGCTACATAAAGAATGTCTGCTTTGCCTTGAGCCCATCCGCAATTAGGATCAGTATTAATGGCGCGTCTTTCATTAATAAAACGCCAGCCGACCGTATGAGGCTCCTCGCCATGACAGCAAGTTGCCAAGCCTTTTGGATGTCTTGGGGTAGAGCCGGTTTGGCCCACTTGGTTTAAGTGACTCATGAAAGAAAGAACTTCTTCCCCTTCGACACCTTGATCTACTAGGGATTTACTGCTGCCTAGCGAAGACTTGCTTTTATCAAGAAAACCTAAAATAATTCCTTCGGCATCTTTAATATGCGTTTTGCCATCTGATTGTTTTTTGCCCCAACCGGCACCGGCAACAAAAAGCACTTCCGCATCAGGCCGAATTGTTTCGGCATCCGTTGAAGGTGACTCTTCACCTTTAACTTCCGTGCGTTTAGCTTCGGGAGCTGCCGCAACAGAAATTTCTTCAATTGAAGATGTGCCGCTGCTGCCTTCAAAAGGTTTTTCAATCCCGCTATCAACCAATAAAATCCAGGGGCGTGTTTTACGCTCTAAAGTAGCGACCATTCTTTGGCGGTAATACCACCTTTCAACCTGAAGCCCAGCTGAAGAAGCTTTGAGTCCGCTAATTCGTGTATCAATAGCGCCTCCTGTTCGAATAGCTACGCCTGGTAGGACGCGATTTAAACGAGAGGTGGCAGGAGCTAAAATAAGAGTTGCTTTAGATTCCTTAATTAAAGCTTCTAAAGCTAGAACGTCCGTTGAATACCGAGATTTACCAAAATCACTACCTGTTACTGCTAAAACTTTCGCGGCCCCCGCACCACTTACAAGCTCGCCCGCTTTTTTAACATCTTCGCCAACTAAACCAATTACAAGTGAGGCGTTAAGATCTTTTGAAAGCTTAATAGACGCGCTTAAAACCTCTAAAGAAACTTTAGAAAGGGTGCCATCATTTTGAGTGTGTGTAAGATATAGTATTGTTTCCATGTCGCCCCCTATCCTTTCAGCCATTCAGCAATTTCTTTTGCTATTTCTTCTACCGGGACATCTTTAACAACTTTGGTGTCCCTTTGCCCGCCTGGCACTTTGACTTCTGAATACTGAAGCTCCTTGCCTTCCAGCTTTGCGGGAGCAGCTTTTTGTAAAGATGGCATAATGCTTCGCATATTTATCATACCCACTTGAGGATTGTTGGGAGGCTCGGGCAAGTTTCCTGTAGCCCACCCTAAAACAGCCGGGGCGGACTTGCAATTTGAAACCAAATATTTACCGCCTTCAACGCGCTCTTTAACTTCAAAAGAGCCGTCCGAGGCAACTTTAATTTCATCCACGCCTAAAAATTGATCGGTAATTCCCAGAAGCTCCCCTACCATCTGCATTGTAACTCCTGCGTCCCGGGAGGCCGAAGAACAACCGCCAAAAAGAAGCAGTTTCGAAGAATCAAGACCTGGGATTTTTTGAATTGCATCTGCTAGAGCGCGGGCCACTTCGCTTGCATCCGTAAACCCGCTAGCTGGACCGTCTAAAGCTACAAGTTCAAAAGGAACTTTTTGAGCAATGGTCATCATTAACTGTTGGAGTTTTGCCTTGGGACCGAGACTTACTAAATACACCTTGCTTCCCGCTTGGCTTTTAGCAAGGTTAGCTGCTTCATATAAAGAATGCATGGCCCATGGATCGAGCACGGCCGGAAGCATCATTTCATTTTTTAAAGCTGGTCCTGTTGGTCCCTGGATAGGTTCGAGCGTTTGCAGCGGATCGGGCACCAAACTTCCGCATACTACTATCTGAAATCCATTACTCATTCATTATCTCCAAACAGTTTAATTAATTTGAATAAAAGCTTATTGAAGAGGCAATAATAACGAGGAAATTAGAATTTGGCTAGATTAATTCTCTGCCGAATGAAGTCCGCCAGCAGCCCCTTTAAGATCGATGTTGCTCCGTTCAGGGTCATTTTCACGAGGTTTGCTGCAGCTCCAAATACAAGCTCCACAATGAACGCATTTTTCTTTATCAAATTGCGGTACACCTCCGTTTTCACTTGGAGTGATCGCCTGGCCGGAACAAACCTCAATACAGGATTTTGTCGTACAGGATTCACACGCCGAAGATGATAAAAAAACGATATGATCAGCAAAGCTTCCTGAAGCCTGCACCTTACCTCCCATCAAAAGAGCGTCCTGATGAGATACGAGGAGCTTCCCGTCATAAGGAATCTTAGGCCAGCCAACACGGTCCATAATCGCTTCATGCATCGAAGCGCCACTATGGGCTGATTGGTTACGAATTTCATTAAGTTCTTCGGATGAAATTTTCCCCTTATAATAATCCTCAAAAGACTCGATGTGTTCATACGAACGCTTCGGATTCGAAGCAAGATTAATAGCACCACCTGTTACGCCACTTAGCCCCATCCCCAAAAGACCGCGAATAAAACCATATTGAAATCCATCGCGAGCTTTCTTGGCGATTCTAGCGTTTTTACCAACCCAGCTTTTTTGACGCTTTTTAGCATAAGCTGTTTCGAGATTTTCTTTTGTAAAAGCTTTCTTTTCTTTCAGAAGGCTCGTTACACCTTCGGCTAGTTGAGCGCCTGTTGCCCACGCCTCATCCACACCTGAACCGGTCAGCATATCCGTACTTCCTGAACCCTCTCCAATGCGGGCATACCCATCTCCCACTAAGAAAGGTTCGCCTCGTTGGCCCGATTCCTGAAGAGACTTGGCACCCCAAGACTTTAAAGTGCTTCCTTCCAAATGACGCCATAAATAGGGGTGCATCATCCAGTGCTGAAGATATCGGTAAGAAGCCTTTACAGGACTTTTAAACCACGAAGGAACGAAAATTCCGCAAGAAGCCAAACGATCGGGATGAACATAAAGAAAACCAAAAATTTCAGGCTCCGGAAAACCAAAAGTGTGATAAACAGTGCCCTCTTCAAGTTTCGTATCTTCAGGCAGCTGGACAACCGCTTTCATTCCAACAGCCCAGTCTCTTTTATGATTTCCTTTTGGCATGCCGATTTTCTGATCAATCGCTTCACCCGCAGGTCCCACGGGACCATCACCAATAACCGTTAAAGCGGCTTTAAGATCCATTCCCGGCATATACCCGACATCAGGTTTTCCGGTTTTAGTAACACCCTGATCAGCTAAGCGAATCCCAACTATCTTTTCATTTTCAAACAACGGCTCGCTCACCGGCATTCCCGGCCAAATCTGAACCATACCGGAGGCCATCAAGTTTGAACCTGCCCACTGATTAAATTGCCCGATTGAAAAAATAAGACCATGATGTTTTGCCATGAAAGGCGGAATATAGGGCAATTCCATCGCATGATCTTTAAAAAAAGGAAGCCACTTAAAAAGAGATCCGACCCCGTCAAGAAAACTTAACGCTTTTGAACGGCGGCTAGCTCCAACGGAATCAAAAAGATAGGCAACCTTTTCTTTTTTAACCGCAGTTGCCATAGGAATTTGTGATGTGTCCAGATCCGGAAAAGTTTCTCGAATGCCGCGTCCTTTGGTTACGACGCCTGAGACACCAAAACCAATATCATCTGAACGTTCATAACAATTCACCTGAAGCGGCATGCCCGGCATGGTTTTGCTCTGGAGAACTTCTTGATTTTCAGGTTTTGAAAGTTCGCGTGATAGGGTGGTTAAAAAACCTCCCATTGCGGGACCAAAACCAACACAAGCGATATCAACATCCATCTGCTGACGCTCTACACTGCCGGCTGCTTCACTCATGAATCAAACTCCTTTTTAAATTGTTATAGCGGATAATCAAGCGCTTCTGGAATCATCACCTGAGCAATGGCTTCTCCGGCCCGGTCTTTCGCTAAACGAGCTCCTGCAATTGCGGCATCTGCCGTGGCACGGAGTTCTGCAAACTCTTTAATACTTTTGGTGTCAGCAGAATCCTTAAAACCATAAACAAGCTCCGCGCAAACCCGGCTGGATTCACCGGCGGCACGTGCTGCCTGCAAATATGAGATATCCGAAAAGAAAGTGAGGTAACCTTCTATCCCCTCAGCCACAGTTGGGTTCTCAGGTCCTTTTGCTTTCAATTCTAAAACATCTAAGATTTGATAATACGAGGCTACAAGCCAGCAAAGCGCATCTGCTAGAGCAAATGAAACACCTTGACGCTGACCGTGATAAAGAGCTTTTCCGTTAGCATCTTTAGTGTTTTGTAAATATTCAAGTGTCCAGAGCCACACTTCCATGGCATTTGCCAACGTTCCGGCTCCTAAACTAGAATTTTCTTTTGCAATTTCTTTTAACTCATCAATCCACTGTTTGTACTGCGTCAAGAAGAGCTCATTGGTCATCGTAAGGCTTAATTGGCGGCGTTGAACAGCCTCGGGCCCTTCATAAGTGGCCTCAAGCTGTGCGTCTGTCCATTTCTGGCATAAAAATCCGGGGCAATCTTCGGTAATACCATAGCCGCCCATGAGGGCTACGGCTTCGCGCATCATCGTTGCTCCCTGGCCCGTGCTCCAAAGCTTACAGGCAGGACATAAGACGTTTGCAATAGCGTCAGTCACCAAGTACTGCACAATGACATTTGCTTTTAATTCTTCGAAACGCTTTGCATCCCTTTCCTTTTCAGGTTGCTTCGAAAGCTCTATAAATTCCAGTGCGTCTTTAGAGGCTTTCTTGAATTCCTTAAATTGAGCGCGCGCTCCCTTGATGCCTTTTTCTTCAAAATATTTATCTTTTGCCTTTTCGACAGGATCAAAAGCGTCAAAAATTCGAGCTGTCGTAAACCCTAAAGCGGCACTCGCTTCTCCTGAGGCCCATATATCAGCAACTCTTTGCACCGCGTCTTCTTTCATTTGAATTCCAAGGTCATAGCGCGGAGAGCCGGGAGAACCCGCTTCTCCTCCTCTGAAACGCTGTCTTTGATAACGGATCACAGGCTCAATGGCTGAAAGAAGTTTTGCTGCAGTCATAAGACCCACGGTAACGCGCGTCCTTTTAAAAACAGCTTCGATAACTTCGCTGTGATTATTATTTGGGATAATGACACCATCTTTAATTTCGTAACCGCCAATAATACGGCTTGCTGGAATTTTCATGCTAAAAATCGGATCATTGGTAGAAGAAAGTTGGTGAACCATTTTTAAAGTCGGGGCACCCGGATCAAAAACACCTGGATCTGTATTTTCTAAAATAACCATACAGCTGCCTTTGATACGCTCATCATTTGAGTCCACCGCCACGGTTACAAAATTAGCAAAACCCATATTGGTAATAAAGCGCCCTCTTTTTTCAATCTGAAGAACCGGCTCTTTTCCTTCTTTCCATTCGGAAACACTCATTTTCCCTGAAAGCACTCCTGTATCAACACCTACATAAGGAAGCGGCTCGGTCAATACAAAGGCTCCGCGCCAAGGCTTACGATCCTCACCCGGTTGAGGCGGAATGCATTTAGTTAAATATTCTTTTCTTTGTTCGGGGGTACCTTTTTCGTGAATAGGAGCAAGAGCAAGATTGCCTGCTAGGGAGCAGGTAGCAGAACCGGCATCAACCCAAGAAAGGTTAAAAGCCACAAGAGCTAAAGCAAGGTTTTTGGGTCCTTCAACGAACCCGCCAAATTCAGAATCCATAAAAACAGAAGTAATGCCTGATTCATCAAAAGCCTTTAAAAGCTCTGCTTTTTCATCGGTCCACTCATGGGAATTTCTGGCACCTTCCGCTACGAGTTTCGCAACAGGGCCTTTAGCCACTGATTTGGATGACTGGACGACCATTTGAAGATCGTATCGGTCCGCGTAACGCCACATGATTTGACGCACGTCATCTCCCGGAAGTGTTTTAATTAGTGATGAAGCTTTATTCTCTGAATTTACAGTACTCATAAACTCTATACCCCTCTTTGGCTTAGTTAAAATTTTCAGGGGATTCTACCTAGAGAGCCCCTATCAATCAATAGTTATAGCCATGATATTAATAGGAAGTTTCGGTACCGGGTTTTGGGCTCTCGCCCTATAATTTAGGCATGGGAAAAGAGAATCGAAAAACTAAGGGCGAAAAAGGCGAAAATGCGGTATTGGGCCGTTATATTAAAGAAAAGTATAAGCTTCTTGAGAAAAATTGGCGCGCCCCCATTGGAGAAATTGACCTTATTTTTCAGAAGAAAAACACTTTGGTTTTTGTGGAGGTTAAAACAGCAACCGGCGGAGAGTTCGGCTCTCCTTTAGAAAAAATAGACTCCCGAAAACAGAAAAAGCTGGCGCAGCTAGCAGACCTCTACCTCGCCACCCACTCCTCCATCTTAAGAAAAATCAGGAACGTCCGAATCGATGGTGCTGCGGTATTAATGAAAGATGATAATTACGAAATCACTATTGCTGAAAATATAATCGAACTCTGACAGTGGTTAGTTGATAGTGGTTAGTAAATACAAATGCCGTAGGCTCCTTAGCTTCTACCTACTAACAACTAACCACTAGCCACTTTTCTTAGTGCTCTTGGCCTAAAACTTTTTCTATGTACAGGCGACAGTCCATGTTGTTTGAGAACTTCTATGTGTTTTTTCGACCCGTATCCTTTGTGACTATCAAATCCATAGACAGGATATTTCTCGTGGAGCTCTATCATTAATCGGTCTCGGGTAACTTTTGCAATGATAGAAGCCGCGGCAATAGACGCGACTTCGGCGTCTCCGCTAATAATCGCTTGTTGGGGATACGAGAGATCCAAACGCATTTTTCCATCAACTAAAAGACAGTGGGGTGTTTTGGTGAGATTTTCTACCGCTTGCTTCATGGCAAGCCGCGCGGCCTGATAAATGTTGATTTTATCAATTACTTCATGGGAAACGATTCCAATCCCAACATCGGCTATCTTTTTAATTTCCTCAAAAAGCATTTCTCTTTTTTTCTTGGAAATCTTCTTGGAATCATTGAGACCCGGAAAATCAGTGTCTTGGGGGAATATTACGCTTGCGGCAACTACGGGGCCCGCAAGAGGCCCCCTACCTGCCTCATCAACACCTGCAATATTGAGAAAGCCTTTTGACCAGCCGGCTTGTTCTTTGGCGAAGTCAAGGCTCAAGGCTTAACTCTAATTATTTGCGGCTTGAGATTTTAACTATTTTTTTCTTTTTTAAGTGGTACAGTCTGGCTCGCTTAACAGGCCCTGAGCGTTTCACTTTAATTTTTTCAACAGCTGGCGAATGAAGCGGGAAAATTTTCTCAATCTGGTCTTCACGGGTCGTGTGAAGCACTGCGAAAGTTTCATTAATTCCCCGGCCGTGACGCTTGATCACGACACCCTCGAACACCTGAATTCGAGTCTTGTCGCCTTCGACAATCCTCTGGTGAACTGCCACTGTATCTCCCACCTTAAAGCCAGGAATGCTTTTTTTAAGGTGCTCCTGTTCAACAAGTTCAATTTTTTTATTCATCACTAAGTCTCCTCTAAAATTACTTATCCATCAAATCTGGTCTTTTTTTATGAGTCAGCTCTAAGCGCTTCCTCCGGCGCCAGGATTCAATCTTTTTATGATTGCCAGATAGTAACACATCTGGCACTTGAAAACCTTGAAAATTTTGAGGCCGCGTATAATGAGGGTAATCCAATAATCCATGGTCAAATGACTCATTTTTTAATGATTCCTCATTTCCCAAAACACCAGGTACAAGTCTAATGGTTGCATCCATCACCCCTAGGGCTGCCACCTCACCTCCGGTGAGAACAAAATCCCCTAGAGAGATCTCTTCATCAACCAATTCTTTTTTCACCCGCTCGTCAATGCCCTCATAATGACCGCAAAGCAGCATCCATCGTTTCCCGACCGCAAGACGCCTGGCCTTCTTTTGATTAAAAGGCTTGCCATGAGGATCCATTAGATAAAGCGGCATTTTCTTTTTGCCGCGCACTGCCTTAACCGCTTCAAAGATAGGTCCGGGTGTCATCACCATACCAGGACCGCCTCCAAAAGGCACATCATCACATCTTCTGTGCCGGCCCTCTCCATAAGTTCTTAAATCATGGATATTAACGCGGATGAGCTCCTTCGCTAAAGCTCTCTTTGCAATAGATTCTCCGCAGAATGTGTGAAAAATCTTCGGAAACAGTGTTAAGACATCTATTTCAAGCTTTGGTTTTTTCATCATTTAAAAGAACGGTTTAGAACACCTATTAAGTTTTCTTAATAAGTGTCCTACATACCTTTTTGCTTCATAAGACTTTTAACCGTTGCTGTTGGTTTTGCCCCTTTTTGAAGCCAATATCTCAACTTATCTTCTTTAAGCTCGATAGTCGCAGGATTAGTTTTGGGATCATAATGACCCACATTTTCAATAAAACGACCATCACGCGGTGAACGAGCATCCGCAACCACCACTCTCCAGTGGGGCTTATTTTTGCTCCCTCCGCGTTTCAAACGAATATTAACTGCCACTTTACAATCACCTCCTCATTAATTTTGTTAACTTTAAATTTCTTCCCGGTAGATTTTAACTCCGAGATTAGAAAATTTCTCTTCTAATTTTTCATAACCACGGTCTAAGTGATAGACGCGATGAATATCGGTTTTACCTTCCGCTATAAGCCCTGCTAAAACCAAACCGGCTGAAGCCCTCAAGTCTGAAGCCATCACCTCGGCTCCCGATAATTTTTTAACACCGCTCACAATACCGCTTGACCCTTCTAAAATAATTTTAGCTCCCATACGATTTAATTCATTTATGTGCATAAAACGATTGGGATAAACTTTTTCCGTAATAATACAAATACCGGGAGTTATGGACATTAAAGCCATCATCTGCGCTTGTAAATCTGTTGGGATGCCCGGATAAGGCAGAGTTGTTACATCTACCGGCTTTAATTTTCCGGATGATTTCACATGAACCGAATTTTCATTTTTTTCAATGGCGACTCCCGCCTGACGCAATTTATCAATTAAAGCATTGTTGTGATTCGGCACAAAATCATTAATGACTAAATCCCCATGAGTAATCGCCCCGGCTACCATAAAGGTGCCGGCTTCGATTCGATCCGGAATCACTGAATGCTGTGCCCCTGAAAGTTTCGTGACACCTTCGATTTCTATCAGGTGACTGCCTGCGCCTTTAACGCGGGCGCCCATTTTGTTTAAGAAATTTGCCAAATCAACCAGTTCGGGCTCACAAGCAGCACTTTCGATTCTTGTCGTGCCTTTGGCAAGAACGGCCGCCATCATGACATTAGCCGTTGCTAAAACTGAAGAGCCAAAATGACCTGCTAAATATAGATCAGCTCCCTTAAGTTTTGGCGCCTTTGCCTTTACATATCCATGTTCAATGTTAATTTTTGTTCCTAAAGATTCGAGGCCTTTTAAATGAATATCTATGGGACGGGCACCGATAACACAACCGCCCGGCATTGAAACTTCAGCTTCCCGTTTGCGGGCTAAAAGCGGCCCCAAAAGACAAATTGAGGCTCTCATTGTGCTGACCAATTTCCAAGGAGCGTGCGTTTTAATCCCCGTTCCCGATTTCACAATAACCGTATTGCCTTCTTGAGTCACTTTGGCACCCAAGACCCTTAGAATACGAATCATTGTGGTGATATCCCGAAGCTTCGGCACATTCGAAATAACACACTCTTCTTCTGTCAAAAGAGTTGCCGCCAGAATAGGGAGCGAGGCATTCTTAGAGCCCGAGACTTGAACTTCGCCTTTTAATTTTTTACCGCCATGAACAACTAATTTATCCATTATTATCCTCGAAGTACTAATATCCGGTTGATGCCGGAATAATCTTTCTTGACCATAACCTTTTTGTATCCGTGCTGACAAGCATATCTTTGAGCTTTTTCGACCTGTCCCAAGCCAAGCTCCATTATTATAAGTCCTTCGGGTTTCAAATAAGGCTTTGCCTGCGCCAAAATTTTTTCAACACATTCCAAGCCAGTCGTTCCGCTAAAAAGCGCTTCGCTGGGCTCAAAATCAAGTTCTTTTTGGAGCTTTTCTTTTTGATCCAGAGAAATATAAGGCGGATTAGACACGATAAGATCAAACCGCAAACTATTGTTTAGCGAATCAAGCACATTACTCTTTAAAAAATTGATTCTATCTCGAAGTTTAAGCCGTTGGGCGTTCTCCTCGGCTACGTGGAGAGCAGGTTTTGAAATGTCAAGTGCTGTGACTTCGCTCTCAGGAAACTCATCTAGAAGAGATAGGGCGATATTACCGGAACCGGTCCCAATATCAAGTGCTGTGAAAGATGTTTCATGAGAAAAAAATTCATGAACAACATCAATTAAAAGCTCGGTTTCAGGTCGGGGAATTAAAACATCTTTATTGATCGTGAGCTCTAAATTACGAAAGGCAACACTCCCTAACAAATATTGAAGCGGATAAAATTCGCCCCTTTTTCTTAAAAAATTAAAAAATCGGTTTCTTTCAGTTTTGGATATTGGGAAATTAGAATCAGTAAAAAGCGAAATACGGCTCCGTCCGAGTGCCGCTTCAAGAAGCCTTTCACTTGAAAGGCGAGCTTCGCTAATCCCCTTGGCGTCTAAAAACATTTCGCCTAATTGAATATAGTCATGTGATGAGGTCGATTTCATTTTTAATCTTCTTTGGCTAATTTCCGCGCTCTCTCATCCTGGAGAAGCGCTTCCACAATTTCGTTCATATCTCCCTCAAGAATCGTATCAAGCGCATGAATCGTAAGTCCGATTCTGTGATCGGTAACACGATTATCGGGAAAGTTATAAGTTCTTACTTTTCCCGATCTATCCCCGCTTCCCACCATTTCACGCCTATTACTTGCGATTTTGCTGGATTGCTCTTCCCGCTCTTTTTCAAGAAGACGCGCTCTTAAAATCCGCATCGCCTTAGCTTTATTTTTATGCTGGGACTTTTCATCCTGGCAACTGACAACTAAATCAGTAGGGATGTGGGTAATTCGAACGGCAGAATCCGTTGTATTAACACTTTGACCGCCCGGTCCTGATGAGCGAAAAACATCAATGCGAAGTTCTTTGGGGTCAATTTTAACATCAACCTCATCCGCTTCCGGCAAGACAGCTACAGTTACCGCCGAGGTATGAATGCGTCCCGAGGTTTCCGTTGTAGGTACTCTTTGAACCCTATGAATGCCGCCTTCAAATTTAAACCGCTTATAGGCCTCAGGTCCCGAAATCGAAAGAACAACTTCTTTGAAACCTCCAATATTAGTTGGGGTTATTTCTAACATTTCAAGCGAAAGTTTGCGGGTTTCGGCATATTTAGAATACATCCGATAAAGATCGGCCGCAAAAAGAGCTGCTTCCTCACCGCCTGTGCCTGCTCTAATTTCAACAAGCACGTTTTTATTTTTATAGGGATCTTCCTCATCAAGAAGCAATTCTTCCAAATGGTGCCATGAATTTTCTTGGGCGGTGACGAGACGCTTCTCATCTTCAAGCGCTAGCTCTTTGAGGTCGTCCGCGGCAGAGCGGTCGCTCAGAAGATGCCGGGTGTCTTCCAGTTCACCCGTTAACTCCTTGTAACGCTTAAATTCTTTAACTAAAGCTTCCAGAGAAGAAAGCTCCTTGGCAAGTTCTTGAAAGCGCTTGGAATCTTGGACAGTCTCCGCTTGGGAGAGCAAAGACTCAACCTCCCCGTATCGCGCCGAAAGGCGTTCGAGGCGATTAAAAATGGTCTTCTGAGACAAAGCCGTAAAAAACTGCTTTAACTAGCAGATTTTTTTGCGTATTTTTTCTTAAATTTATCGATACGGCCCGCGGTATCCACCAATTTTTGCTTACCTGTAAAAAACGGGTGGCATCCGGAACAAATATCGACATGAATCACTTCTTTTGTGCTGGTTGTTTCTAAAACATTTCCGCAGGCACAAATGATTTGTGATTTTACGAATTTGGGATGAATTCCTTTTTTCATGCTAACTCCTCTAAAAAATTATTTGGAATTTTTATCCAGATTTTTAAGCGCCATTAAAAATTCGGCGTTAGATTTAGTCTTTTTAAGACGCTGCAGCAGAAGCTCCATAGCCTCCACAGTTGAAAGTTCATTTAGAAGCTTTCTTAAAGTCCA
>CAZLUT010000056.1:0-14241 GCA_964562805.1 uncultured bacterium
AATTTTTTGCGCCATTTTTCAGTTTCAACTTCATTTAGCTGGAGAGTGGGTACTAAGGTTTTTTCGGCTACCTGAAACCAAAATTTCTGAACTTTTTTATTGTGACGAAGCTCTCTTTGAAGCTGTTTATGGACTTTACTTAAGATTTCTTTCTGAGAAGGAATTTCTTTTAAGGTTCTGACTATTCTCTCTGATTTATCGAGAGTCACAATTTCCTGATAAGTATCAAGAAGATGCTCCTTTAAACTGTTATTGAGAATACCGGCTTTCAATTCTTCCGAGAATAATTTTTGATATTTTACCGCCTCTTCTTTCCACTTTTTGTTCTTGAGTAAAATCGTTATCTCACGGGGATCGAGATGGTAGGCTGCAGATATTTTTTTAATATCCTCTTTTGAGGATCCGTTTTTAATTTCCGATAGGCCATGAATAAGAGCCCCCAGCCATGATTCTTTTTCATTAACTAGCTGTGTATTGAGCGAATAAGCCGGCAAGGCTTTTTTAAAGGCAGACTCCCGCAATTTTTCAGTCGCTTGTAAATTGGGCACCGTAAATGAGATGGGCGCAAAAATATCCCGGGGGGCCGGCTCGCCGATCTGAAGTTCTTTTACTCCTGAAACTTCCGGCTTTTCAAAAAGGATAATAAAAGTGCTTAAGAGGAAAAAAACCAAAAAAATTGACAAAGAAACTAAATTCTTTGATTGAAAAAGAGATTGTTTCGGCGACATGCTGCTTTTTAGATAACTTATTTCGTGGAAACAGTCTTAGCCGGAACTGTTTCTTCTTTTTTGGCAGCGCTACCCACCTCAGCTGCCTTAGGCAGAGTCCAATCCGTTCGTATCGATTCACTTCGAAGTACTGCGGGCTTTTTTACCTCATCTACAACAACCTTCTCGGTTACTATTATTGCCTTCGGTGCCGGAGGTTCGGCGACTGTTGGCTTTTCCGGAATTAGCGGCTTTGAAATTTCCTTTTTGACAGGCGGCACACTTGCTTCTTTAACTACCAAATCCGTTTTAGCGATTTTCTTCATCCTATCAATCTCGGCTGCTTCTCTCGGAATACGGAGCTTTTGACCGGGATATATCTTTGAAGGATGATGGAGAGTCCCTCGGTTAGCTTCAAAAATAACCGGCCACATTTTTGCACTGTTATAAACTTCGGGTAACTTCGCTATTTGTCCAAGAGTTTCGTTTGGCTTAACAATATGGACAGTTTCAAGGGTTGGGGGTGGTGCGATCACAACAGGCCTTTCGGCTACTTCTGCCTTTATCGCAACGACATCGATTTTTTTAACCTCTATCTCTTGGGCCGCGGCGGTTTGCTGAATTTCTTTGTCAGCCGCTGTTTTTTGAGATTCGATTTTACCGGTTGTTGAACAAGCTGTCAGCGTTAGGATTAAAAAGAAAATTAAAAAAAATGTTTTCATTTTACCACCTTAATGTTTAATTCTTTTAATTGAGAATCAGCTACAGGCGCCGGAGCCTCTGTCAAAGGGCATACCCCTTTTTGTGTTTTAGGAAAAGCAATCACCTCTCGGATAGAGTCCAATCCCAGTAAGATTGCGCACAATCGGTCCAGTCCTAAAGCAATGCCGCCGTGCGGAGGCGCTCCAAATTTTAAAGCCTTTAGAAGGAAGGAAAATTTTCGTTCAGCTTCTTCCCTTCCGATTCCAATCGTTTCAAATACCAATTCCTGAATTTTTTCCTGATGAATACGAATGCTGCCGCCGCCGATCTCGGTTCCATTTAAAACCAGATCATAAGCTTCGGCTCTCACCTTAAGAGGCTCTTTTTTAAGCAAAGATACATCCTCCGGAGCAGGGCTTGTAAAAGGATGATGAAGAACATCTAATCTTTTTTCTTCTTCATTCCATTGAACTAAAGGAAAATCAACGGTCCAACTCAAGCAAAATCCTTTTTCTCTCCATCCCAGTTTATCGGCCAGATGATTTCTGAGAGCTCCTAAAGCCGTCGTGGCTACGAGCCATTCGTCAGCCACAAAAAACAGTATTGACCCGGCCTCCGGTTTAAAAATTTCCTTAATTTGTTCGAGCGTTTTATCCGACATAAATTTTTTGATAGGCGAATCCCAGCCAGCATCGGTAAATTTGAGCCACGCCAGGCCTTTGGCTCCAAAGCCATTAGTGTAAGCCGTGAGGTCATCAATTTCCTTTCTGGAAAACTCAGCACCTTTCGGCACAGAAATGCCTTTAATAACGCCACCCGAAGTAGCAACAGATTTAAAAACTTTGAAATCCGATCCCTTAGCAATTTCGGTAATATCCTGAATCTCTCGGCCTTTAATTCTAAGATCTGGTTTATCAGAACCGAATCGGTTCATCACTTCATTATAAGGAATGCGCTCAAAAGGGCCTTTTATATCAATATTAAGAGCTTCCTTAAAAACTCGGATAACCATTCCTTCAACAGCCGCCATTACGTCTTCGGCGGTCACAAAGGACATTTCCATATCAATTTGGGTGTGTTCAAGTTGTCTGTCAGCCCTCAAATCTTCATCACGGAAACATCTCGCAATTTGAAAGTACCGGTCCATACCGCCGATCATTAACAGCTGTTTAAAAAGCTGGGGAGACTGAGGAAGCGCATAGAAAGTGCCTGCGTTTAGACGAGAAGGTACCAAGAAATCCCTTGCTCCTTCAGGAGTGCTTCTTGTTAAACAGGGTGTTTCAACTTCCATAAAATTTTGGCTATCCAAATAACTTCTGACGATATTGGTTATCTTGTGACGAAAATGAATCCGCTTTGCCATTTCAGGACGGCGAATATCCAAAAATCGATACTCAAGACGCAGCTCTTCATGCACCGCTGAATTATCCTCGATTTCAAAAGGAGGTGTCGGTGATTCATTAAGAATAATAAGTTTTTTAACCAAAACTTCGATTTCGCCCGTTTTAAGTTTGGGATTTTGGGTTCCTTGGGGACGTTCAGAGACTTCACCTTCAACTTGAATCACAAATTCTGATCTTAATTTCTCGGCTTGCTTATGAAGCTCTTTACAGGTCTCGGGATTAAAAACAAGCTGAGTCAAGCCATATCGATCTCTCAAATCAATAAAAATCAGACCGCCATGGTCTCTTCTATTATGCACCCATCCGCACACCTTGACCTGGGATTTAATTTCTTTTTTAGTTAATTCACCGCACGTGTGGGTTCGATACATCCGTTTAACTCCTAATTGTTTTTAAAGTCTCTTCCAGCTTACTGAAAGGCACTTCTTTCTGCTCGCCTGAAGCCATATCTTTCAAAAGCACAACTTGTTTTCCGATTTCTGCCTCTCCTAAAATAACAGTAAAAGATGCCTTAATTTTATTAGCTTGCGACAAATGTTTTTTAAGGGCTGTTTGCAAATAATCAGCTTCTGTTTCAAATCCAAGGGCTGCAACCTTGACGCGTAATTCGTGTAAAGTATCAAAATATTCTTTGGATAAAGCGCCAAAATAAATCGAGTGGTTAGCATCACTCCAATCTTTACCTTCACCTTTTAAACTTAATAAAAGCCTTTCAATCCCCAATGCAAATCCGGACGCCCCCACTTGAGGTCCGCCCAGCATTTCAACCAGTCCGTCATAACGTCCTCCGGCTCCAATCGCGTCCTGCGCCCCTAAAGCCGGGTGAGTCACTTCAAAAACAAAACCCGTATAATAATCAAGTCCTCTTACAATTCTCGGTTCAACAACAAAATCAATTTTCATTTTCTTGAGCTTCTCTTGAATCATTTCAAACTGTTCCCGGGAAGCTTCGCCTAATGAATCTATTAATTTGGGAGCCCCGGCGGTAACTTCCAAATCTTCCTTGAGTTTACTGTCAAATACGCGAAGAGGGTTCGTCTCAAGCCTCCTCTTAGAATCAGCCGAAAGCTTTTCCTCGTGGGTCTTTAAGTATTTTTGAAGTTCCTTGATGTATTTCGCTCTTTCCTCGGGTGTGCCCAGGTGATTAATTTTAAGCTCGTACTGCTGAAGACCAATTTCCTTCAAAAATTTTTTCAATGCCGTAATTAAAACAATATCCTGATAAGGATGGCTTTCGCCAAACAACTCACAGCCCGCCTGATAAAATTCCCTTTTTCTACCCTTCTGAGGTCTTTCGGCCCGGTACATGGAACCCCAATAATAAAGCCCTAAATTCTTTATTCCCTCACCAAGACGATGCTGGATAAAAGAACGTACGACACTTGCCGTCGCCTCAGGCCGAAGGGCCAAATCTCTGTCCTTACGGTCTTTAAAGGCAAACATTTCCTTGGCAACAATATCAGTGTCGGACCCAATAGAACGTTTAAAAAGTTCGAGAGGTTCAACTAAAGGGGTGCGAATTTCCTTAAAATTCCAAGACTCAAAAACTTCCCGGAATTTCCGTTCGATTTCCTGCCACGGGCGGATCTCACCCGGCAGAATATCATCCATTCCTTTTACGTTTTGAAGAGCCTTTTGCTGGTTTTTTGACATAAATAACTTTTAAAGATAAGAGAAGTTAAACGCTTCTTCTTATAAAAATACGGCTATTCCAAATATTCTTTAGAAAGCACTTTTCCTTCAGAATCTATATCATACTCAAGAGGTATGCCCGTCGGAATATTAAGTTGGAGCACTTCTTCTTTTGTAAGGTTATCCAACTCCATCACAATAGAGCGAAGGCTATTGCCGTGAGCTGCTACGATAACGTTCTTTCCCTCTTTTACTTTGGGGATAATATGCTCGTTAAAATAAGGAAGTGTCCTAGCGGCTGTATCCTTAAGACTTTCCGTATAACCGTCCGGGTTCAGCTCGGTCTTGTCGCTTGGCGGCGGAATATCGTAACTTCGGCGCCAAATATGAACCTGCTCATCGCCATATTTTTTAGCTGTCTCAGCCTTATTCAGACCCTGAAGAGCGCCATAATGACGTTCGTTTAAAGCCTTATCATATTCAATTGGAATATTGGTTTGATTCGCAACCTTTAAAGCAATATTTAAAGTATCATTTGCCCGTTTTAAAACGGATGTATAAGCGCAGTCAAAAGGGATATTTTTGATTTTTTCCCCTGCTTCATTTGCTTCCTTTTCACCCTTAGGCGAAAGAGGAACATCCACCCAGCCGGTGAAGCGATTCTCTAAGTTCCATTGTGATTCCCCATGTCGTAAAAGAATAAGTTTTGCCATCTTGATCTATATCCTCCCTATCAATCTTTACAGGTTAAACTAAAGGGAGAATTATAGGGGTTGGCTAAGGGCTGTCAATGGTAGGGTGTAAAACTAGAAAAAGTTAGAACAGCAGGGTTAAAAAGCACAAAGCACAAATTACAAACCACAAAAAAACCACAAAGCACAAAGCACAAAAAGGCTAAATCTTCTCATTTCTTGAAAAAAATAACACCTAACAGTTCTTTTGCTGTTTGGGATTTGTCTGTGTTTTGTTGTTTGTGTTTTGTTGTTTGCGCGTCCTGCGTCCAGGGTTGACGCGGGTATTATCCTCCCGTATAGTACCCCTCCTTATGCAGCTAAATCATCAGTTGAAAAATTTCAAAGACGCTTTATTGGAACTCCTTTTCCCTTCTTCGTGCTCATTGTGCAACCAGCCGGTTGGTGAGACCCGGAAACTATGCCAAAAATGCGCTAGTTCATTCGACTTGCTTCAAAAACCCCAGTGCAAGCATTGTGCAGCGGAATTGCCGCTTCACCGCAAGACAGCTTATTGCCCTACTTGCTCAAGACAGCCCCGCATTTTCACTGAGACCCGGGCCCATTTTCGCTACAACAAAGCCTTCCGCCAAGTAATACAGAGAATTAAATACAATAAGCGGTTTGAACTCTGTTCGGAACTTGTTCAGCTGTGTAAGAACTGGGCGCCTTTTAAGGGCCAGATTGACATCGTGACTTCGATTCCTATGACTTATCGGGAACATTTTAAGCGCGAGCTAAACTTATCCTCATTCTTGGCTCGGCACCTTGCCAAAGAATTAGAGACTCCCTATCTTAACCTCCTCAAAAAAATAAAAACCACAGCGCCCCAATCTGAATTATCCCGAAAAAGAAGGCTCGCCAATTTAAAAAATGTGTTTAAAATTAAGTTTGAAACAAAAGTTAAAGAAAAAAATATTTTATTGGTTGATGATATACTAACAACAGGAAGTACCGCGAAAGAAGCAGCTTCCCTTCTTAAAATGAAAGGTGCGGCGAACGTTTATGTTGCCGCTTTAGCCAGAGCAGGACACTATGAGAACTCTTGATCGTTATATTATCCGGGAATTGATTATCCCTATCCTCTTTTGCTCATGCTCCCTTATTTTCCTTATTTTAATCGCGGATGTTTTTGACAATCTTGATGATATGCTCCGCAATCAGACAAGTGTACAGTATATTTTTCAGTACTACCTGGCCATGCTTCCTATTTCTTTTATTCAAACCATTTCCTGGGCTTGTCTTTTAGGGACAATTTATCTATTGGTTCATTTTAATCACCACAGCGAAATTTTAGCGATGAAAGCAGCAGGTCTTAGTATTTCAACTATTGTGAGACCCATTCTCTTTGTCGGATTCATGATTGGAATCGTTGCTTTTATTGTCTCTGACAATATCGTGCCAACCGAATAATTAATACCGCAAAATACCCGAAAAACCAAGAACCAAAAAAACCACGACGGTAAAGAAAAGACAAAGACACTCAATCATATTACCTATACCTCAAAAGAGGGGCGTCTTTTCTATATTGAGTCATTCGATTCGCTTCGGAATCGCCTTGAAAATATCGTAGTTATTTTCCTGGACCCCAACCGAAATATTAAACGCCGTGTCATGGCAAACTCTGGCTACTACCGTAAAGGCTCCTGGTATCTAAAATCAATCACAAGTTATGAAACAGACCCGCAGGGCAGGCTTATCGGAGAGCCTGATCATTATGATGTTAAAGAGTATCCCGAAATTTTAGAAACTCCCCAAGATTTTAAAGAAGCGGGTGCTAAGGGAGATTTCTTAAGTTACCGGGAACTTCAAGGACATATTCGCAAGCTTGAAGAAAGCGGAGTGCGCGCCTATAGCGAAAAGGTGCAGCTGAACGCCAAGCTAGCAAACCCTTGGCAGAGTCTTATTATGGTACTTGTCGCTTTAATTTTTCTTGCCAAAACCAGCCAAAGAAAAGCTATTGCTATTAAAGTGCTGTCTTGCTTGGTTATTATTTTTGTATATTACGTAACAGATGCCGTCTTTATGGCAATGGGTAAATCAGGAGCGCTGCCCCCCTTCGCAAGCGCCTGGGCCGCCAATATACTCTTTGGAGCCGGCTGCGTTTTCTTCTTCGATAAAGGGAATCAATAATCCCTCAGATCTCAGCTCTTAGATCTAAGATCTGAGGGATCTATTTTTACATTACTTCGAGAGCTTTTTGAATAGAGGGTATGATAGCCTCAACTTCTTCCTTGCGAAGCCGGCCCATTTTTGTAAAGCTTAGCTCGCCATCAGAATTCACATTCTGGCGGACAATCTGAAGCTTTTTATCTCCATTATTATATTGAAAAACACCCACTGTTAAGCGGGTTCCTTCAAAGTTATGCGTTGCTTGAAAAAGCTCAACGTCAAGATCTTTATTAAAAGGCACTGGTTTCCTCCTTAATTTTCGTTAAAAACCTGATACTTTGTAAAAATACGAGCATCATTTTCTGAAAAAAATACTAAAATAATTTGTTTAACCGATGATTCTTTTTTAAAAAATTCCTTAATACTTCGCGAAGCTATTTTCGAGGCTTCTTCTTTAGGAAACCTGTAAATCCCGGTCGAAATCGCTGGTGCGGCAATTGTTTTCACATTTTCTTCCGCCGCCAAGCGAAGAGAATTACGATAACAATTCTCGAGCTTCTCTTCTTCGTCCTTGCTTCCGCCCTTCCAAACAGGGCCGACCGTATGAATAACCCATCTCGCCTCGAGGTCACCTGCTCCTGTCATAACAGCTTCTCCATCCGGTAAACCTTCGGGGTATTGAAGTTTCCGGACTTGTTTGCACTCTTCCAAGATTTGCGGCCCGCCTGCCCTATGAATAGCGCCGTCAACACCGCCGCCGCCCATGAGACCCCGGTTAGCCGCGTTAATAAGCGCTTCGACATCTTCTGCGGTGATATCGCCGACTTTGATCACGACTTTGCCGCCAAGATATCTCTGCACAGTCTTATTCAAAACTTTATCCTCGCTTGAGATTATAAATACGGACTTTTTTTCTCTAAATAGTTAAGGACATAATCCTTAATAGAAGCATGAAAAGACTGAAACTCCCGTTGAAAGCCTGTGGCCCTTAATTTTTCTAATTTTGCCTGCGTGTGGTACTGGTATTGAGCCCTTAAATTATCAGGCATTGAAATATATTTGATATCAGGCTGGAGCCGAAGCGCTTCAAAAATACCGAAAGCCAGGCTATTCCAAGAATTAGCATTACCCGTCCCCAGGTTATAAATACCGTTCTTATCGGGCTTTTTAAAAAACCACATGAGTACCTCGGCTACATCTTTCACATAGACAAAGTCTCTCAATTGCTCTCCATCTTTATAATCGTTCCGGTATGATTCAAAAAGACGAATCTTCCCTTCCTTTTTGATTTGCTCATACCCTTTATGAACAACGCTTCGCATGTGACCCTTATGATATTCATTAGGGCCAAATACATTAAAAAATTTAAACCCGGCTATTTTTAATTGAAGTTTGTTCTCGAGAACCCATAAATCAAACTCTTGCTTCGACCGGCCGTAATCATTTAAAGGTTTAAGTTTGGGGGTCACGCGATCCTCGTCAGAATAACCGCATTCGCCGGCCCCATAGGTAGCCGCGCTTGAGGCATACAAAAAACGGGAATTGTTTTTAATAGCCCATCCGGCAAGCGTTTTTGAAAATTCGACGTTGTTTCGTTTTAGATAATCCGTATCAGTTTCGGTCGTATCCGTACAGGCTCCCATGTGAAATACGGCTTCGCATTTTTCGGCCAAAGAATTCTTCTGAATTTTTTTTAAGAATTCATCTGCCTCTAAATAATCGCTGAATTTTTTATCCTGAAGATTCTTCCATTTTGGCGAGCCCTCGGCATCATGGTCCGTGATCAAAATATCATTATAGCCGAGCGCATTAAGCTTCCAGACGAGAGCGCTTCCGATAAAACCAGCGCCACCTGTAACGATAATCATAATCTACGCCCTCAGTTCTTAGATCTTAGATCTTTTTTAATACCTATAATGATTCGGTTTAAAAGGGCCTTTTTGAGAAACACCGATATAATCGGCCTGCTCCTGAGTAAGCTGGGTCAATTTGACGCCGAGCTTTTCGAGATGGAACGCGGCCACTTCTTCATCCAGTTTTTTTGAAAGCGTATAGACGCCAATCTCATATTTGTTCTTTTCCAAATCAATTTGAGCCAATGTCTGGTTGGAAAAAGAATTCGACATCACAAAAGAAGGGTGCCCCGTAGCACAGCCTAAATTCACAAGCCGACCTTCGGCCAGAAGATAAATCTCATGCCCCTCTTTCGCAAACTTGTAGCGATCAACTTGAGGTTTAATGTTTAATTTTTCAACTCCGGGCCACTTTTCAAGTTTTGATACCTGAATTTCATTGTCAAAATGCCCGATATTGCAAACGATTGCCTGATCTTTCATCTTAGACATGTGCTGGGCGGTGATCACATCACAGTTGCCTGTTGTTGTGACATAAATATCCCCGGTACCCAGGGTATCTTCCACGGTAGCCACTTCAAATCCTTCCATGGCTGCCTGAAGCGCACAAATAGGATCGATTTCCGTAACAATAACACGGGCTCCGAAACCATGCATCGATTTAGCGCACCCTTTGCCCACATCACCGTATCCGCAAACCACAACCACTTTACCAGCCACCATAACATCGGTTGCCCGTTTAATTCCGTCTGCCAGAGATTCGCGGCATCCATAAAGGTTGTCAAACTTGGATTTAGTCACCGAATCATTAACATTAATAGCAGGAAAAAGAAGTTCGCCCTTTTCCATCATTTGATAAAGACGGTGAACCCCTGTTGTAGTCTCTTCACTGACGCCTTTGATTTCTTTTACAAAACCGTGCCATTTTTTTGGGTTTTCTTTCAACACGTCTTTTAAGAGATTGTTAATGATAATGAGTTCCGGATTATCCGTTGGTTCATCCAAAATTTTAGCATTATCTTCTGCTTGGAATCCCCGGTGAATCAAGAGTGTGGCATCCCCTCCATCATCAACAATAAGGGTAGGTCCTTTTCCGTTCGGAAATGAGAGGGCTTGCAAGGTGCACCACCAATATTCTTCCAAGGTTTCACCCTTCCACGCAAAAACAGGCACACCGGTTTTCGCGATAGCTGAGGCCGCATGATCTTGGGTTGAAAAAATATTACAGCTCGCCCATCTAACGTCCGCTCCCAATGCCGTTAATGTCTCAATAAGAACCGCTGTTTGAATCGTCATGTGGAGCGAGCCCATGATACGAGCGCCTTTTAAGGGTTTTTCCTTTTCATAGCGCTTACGAATTGCCATGAGACCCGGCATTTCATGTTCAGAGATTGTAATTTCCTTTCGGCCAAAATCGGCCAACGAAATATCAGCCACCTTGTAATCTTGTTTCATTATTTCTTCCTCTCACACCATCGTTATTTTGTTTTTTAAAATTTAGGAAAGGGCTTTCTTGAGTTGCCCTACCATATCAGTTTTCTCCCAGGCGAATTCCTTGCGGCCAAAATGTCCGTAGGCAGCGGTGTTACGAAAAACCGGCTTTCTCAAACCTAATTTCTTGATAATTGATAAGGGTTTGAAATCAAATACTTTCTTAACTGCTTTTTCAATTTTTTGATCCGCAATAGTGCCCGTTCCAAAAGTGTTAATCATGATCGAAACCGGATCAGCAACACCGATCGCGTAGGCCACTTGGATTTCGCATCTTTTAGCCAATTTAGCTGCTACTATATTTTTTGCAACGTAGCGCGCGAAATAAGAAGCCGAACGGTCCACCTTTGTCGCGTCCTTACCGCTAAAGGCGCCCCCTCCGTGATGACCCATACCGCCATAGGTGTCGACAATGATCTTGCGTCCTGTCAGACCTGTATCCCCATGAGGGCCGCCGATTTCAAAACGCCCGGTCGGATTGACATAAATCTTTGTCTTTTTATTTAAATACTTGGCCGGTATTACTTTCTTGATTAAATATTTTGTAATATCACTTTCGATTTTTTTTAAAGAAACATTCGGTTTGTGCTGAGTGCTGATTACAACTGCTGTCACCTCAACCGGTTTAAAATCTTTGTACTTAACCGTCACTTGGCTCTTAGAGTCAGGCCTTAAATATTTAATTTTTCCCGCTTTTCTCAGGCGAGCAAGTTCCTTTACAAGTTTGTTTGCCAACGTGATAGGAAGAGGCATCAATTCCGGAGTTTCGTCGGTCGCGTAGCCAAACATCATACCCTGATCCCCGGCTCCCCCCGTATCGACACCCATCGCAATATCAGGAGATTGCGAATGAATCTGAACCGAAATGCCGCAGCTTTTGTAATCAAAAGCCATATCGGCATCCACGTAACCAATTTCATGAATGGTGCGTCTGACGACATCAGCCACATTGATATAGGCCTTCGTCGTTACCTCACCTCCCACGACCACAGTCCCTGTCGTAACATAAGTTTCGCACGCTACACGGCTCTTAGGGTCGGTTTTCAAAAGCTCATCTAAAACCGCGTCCGAAATTTGATCGCAAACCTTGTCAGGATGGCCCTCGCTAACTGATTCTGAGGTGAATAAAAATTGATCTGTCTTCATTTTTTCTCTGCTCCTTCTAATCTTCTAAAAATTTTATCCGCTTCTTCAAGCGACTGTTTATCACCAATGTCATACCAAATTCCGTTTAAGGGTTCCCCATAAACCGGAATTTGATCAACTAACCATTTTATATAAAAACCCGGAGCATCCGGATTTGAACCTTTTTCATTTAAAAACTTTTCAAAAAAACTAAGTGTCGACTTGGGAAAATAATAAATTCCGGTGCTTGCCAAAGTAGAGGGCGGGTCACTGGGTTTTTCACAAAATTCGTCCACTTTGCCAGCTTTGCCTAATTTTAAAATACCGTATTTTTTCGCGAGTTCCTTATCCTCAACATCAATACAGGCAAGCGTAACCGCGTCCTTACGGGTCTTTGCATTTTTGACAAATTCCCCGAGATCAGAATCAAAAATATTGTCTCCCGCTACTACCATAAGATCCCCGGGCATTTTAAGCGCTTGGATCCCCAGCTGGACATCCCGGACAGCTCCGAGACGCGTCTCGTTAGTGCGGGTGCCGTCATTAATGACTTTGATCGGAAATGAAAAAGACTGCTTATTTTTCCATTTTTCAAAATGTTCGGCATACCGGTCGTTTGTAACACAGATGACTTCTCCGATTTCGGAGCCGGCGGCGGCAAGACGGTCTAAGAAATGATTTACGATTGTTTTATCCGCGACATCCAAAAGGGGTTTTGGGAAATTTTCGGTCAGAGGGTATAGTCTTGTCGCATAACCGGCTGCCAATAAAACAACATTAAACATTAGCTCGCCTCATCAAAGTCAGGAACTAATTTTTTTAATTCAGCGTTTAAAAATTCCCGGATTTTTCCGCTTGATTCAAGCTTAAAAGCTTCCTCGGCAATCGCTTTCGCGTCCGTTATTTTAATAGACCGAATCATTTTTTTGATGGTCGGTATTATAAGAGGGCTTGCCGAAATTTCATCTATTTCGAGTCCAATCAAAAGCAAGGCCAAAGCGGGGTTTGAACACATCTCACCGCAAGTGCCGACCCAAATTTGATTGGCGTGAGCATTCTCAATTGTCATTTGAATCAGCTTCAAAATAGCGGGGTGGCTTGGCTCATACAGATAGGCTATCTTTTCATTAATTCGGTCAACCGCGATAGAATATTGAATCAAATCATTAGTTCCTATTGAGAAGAAATCAGCTTCTTTCGCGAGTATATCGCTTGTTAAGGCTGCCGAGGGAATTTCGATCATAACGCCTACCGGAATTTTTTCATCAAATTTAATTTTTTCAGAGCGAAGCTCGCCCTTAACTTCCTCCAAAATTTGATTGGCTTGCTTTAATTCATCAATATTAGAAACCATTGGATACATAATCTTTAAATTTCCGTTCGTACTGGCTCTTAAAATCGCTCTTAATTGAGCTTTAAAAATATCCGTTCGTTCAAGGCAAAATCGAATGGCCCGCCATCCTAAGAAAGGATTCATTTCTTTGGGCACATCCAAAGTGCTCGCGAATTTATCTCCTCCCAAATCCAGCGTGCGGACAATCACTGACTGAGGGGCCATCTTCCCGGCAACTTCCTGATACGCCTTGTACTGTTCATCTTCGGTCGGAAGGCCGACACGGTTCATATAAAAATATTCCGTCCGGTAAAGACCAATTCCTTCGGCTCCGTGAGAAATGACCGAGGAAAGCTCCTCGGGCAATTCGATATTGGCTGAAAGTTCAACCTTCTTGCCGTCTAAGGTCTCAGCCGGCAAATCTCTTAATTTATCAAGTTCTTTGGTGTATTCGTAATAACGTTTTTGCTCTAGCTTAAATTTTTCTACCGTCGCCTCATCGGGGCTTACAATAACCAGGCCGTGGATGCCGTCAATAATGGTGGACTGTCCATTAATTATCTCGCGCGTGATCCCCTGAATTCCAACAACTGCCGGAATTTCTAAAGAACGCGCCATGATGGCCGTGTGCGAAGTAGGTCCCCCGATTTCCGTAACAAAACCCAAGACGCGGTCCCGCTTCATGCTGGCAGTATCACTCGGAGCCAGGTCATGCGCTACTACGATACTTTTTTCTTTTAGATCATGAATCGTCACTTCAGGAGAGTCCACCATTTGACCCAAAATGCGTCTTCCAACATCTTTAATGTCTGAAATTCGCTCTTTCAAATAAGAGTCTTCGATTTGGTGAAAGGCCTGAAAATAACGGCGCAAAACGGTCACAAAAGCATAGTCAGCGGCTACTTTTTCCTGACGAATCATCGCAATAACATCTTCGATCAAAGTGCGGTCTTCCAAGATTAAAAGGTGGGCGTTAAAAATCTCCGAATGTTCATACCCCATTTCCTGAGAAATTTTTTTACGAACTTTCAGAATATCGCTTCGCGTTAACGTCAAAGAATCTTCAAACCGGGCAATTTCTTTTAAGACATTATCTTCTTTGATATCAAGCCGGGGAATCGCGAAATCTTCCGTATGTAAAATAACGGTTTT
>CAZLUT010000057.1:0-13814 GCA_964562805.1 uncultured bacterium
TTGAAAGAGTTTGCCATTATTTTGAGAGGCTATTCATTTAATAAGCACGAATTTTTAAGACTTCAAATTAAAGGTTCGGACACTATTTATGAATTTAAAAAATCTGAAATAGCCCAATTTCGGAAAAAATCTCCTCCGCTTTCAAAATTACTTAAAAAAGCTTCCAAGTAGGCGAATTAGAGGTTTCGGACCTTGAAGAATTGAGACAAATGATTACAATTTCTCATCCGTTGGCACTCCTTCGAAGGGAGTGCTAAGAGATAGGAAAAAATGGAAAATCTAAACACCAGAAGAAGAGAAATTTTAAAATTCGTTATTGAATCCTATATTAAACAGGCGTCTCCTGTGGGCTCCAAAACTCTTTCTAGGATACCCGAAATGAGCTTGTCTGCCTCGACAGTGCGCAATGAGATGGGTTTATTAGAGGAACTAGGTTATATTACCCACCCTCACACTTCGGCCGGCCGGATGCCGACTGACAAAGGGTATCGATACTATATTGAGACACTCATGGGACCCAATCCTTTGGAGCTTAAGCAGTTGGGCCAGCTGAAAAACGAATATGCCAATCGCTTCCGTAACGTAGAGGATATTTTTGAAAGAACTTTAAAAGTCTTATCGTCTTTTAGCCGGCAGACAGGCCTGGTGTTTATGCCGGAAAGTGATAATTTTATTTTAAAAAGTGTGAGCTTAGTCCAAATGGAAGGTAGTTTGCTCTTGGCAGTCTGGCTTTCAACCGCAGGCTTAACCAAGTCTTTTCTAGTCGATATGGGAGAGCGCCTAGAGGATGAGGAAATAAGTGACTTGAATCGTTTTTTAAACAAAGAATTGGAAGGTATGTCCTGCGATGAGATTCAAGATGTTGTAGAGAAGAAGCTTATGGCATGCCGTGACTCGTTAAAAGCGTTGTACAAAAGAGCCCAGCAAATAATCGAAGAAGTTTCAGGCGATATTACGCATGAAAAAATATACCTTAACGGGTCTGCCGAGATGCTGGATCAACCCGAGTTTCAAGACTTAGAAAAGACAAAGGCCATTTTAAAAATTTTAGAAACGAAAAAGGCGATTCAAAAGCTATTACGCAGCGACTTAAATATGCCTGGCATTTCGATCCATATTGGTTCTGAAATAGATGACGTATCTTTTAGTGAGTGTTCTATGATTTCAGCGCCTTATTATTTTGGTAAAAAGAAAATGGGCTCGATTGGAATATTAGGGCCCAGACGGATGCAGTATGGAAAAATGATCGATTTAGTATCTCATGTTTCTGAAATGATGAGTTTAAGCTTTAAGAGGTGGTTATAAGAAAAGATCTGAGAACTAAGAACTAGGATCTGAGAGAACGTAAGACGAAGGGAAAGAAATGAAAGAAAAAGAGAAAAAAGAAAAGCATAAAGATAAAAAGCCGCACGATGAAAAGGTAACTTTAACAAAGGAAGAGCACGAAAAGCTTTTGGGCCGCATTGAGGAGCTTGAGGGGTTAAAAGATAAACTTTTGCGGGGTGCCGCGGATTATGAAAACGCCAAGAAACGTTTAATAAAAGAAAAAGAAGATTTCTTAAAGTTTGCCAACGAAAAACTGATCGGTGAATTACTTCCGGTGCTGGATAATTTGAACCGCGCGATTGAGCAGGCTGAGAAAGCAAACCCGGACGACCCGATTTTAAAAGGAATCCATTTAATCGAAAAACACGTTTTTGATATTTTAAAAAAATACGGATTAACGCGCATTAATGCGATGGGGAAACCCTTTTCGGTGGAGTTTCACGAAGCCATCGGGCAAGTAGAAACCGAAGAAGCCGAAGAAGGAACGATCTTAGAAGAGCTTGAAGCGGGTTATTTGTTGCATGGTAAATTACTCAGACCTTCTCGAGTCAGGATCGCTAAAGCGCCGGATGAGAAAGAGACGGAGACCTTAAACAACGATCTTTCAGGGCAAGAGGAAGAGGGGGAAGAGTAGATATGGCTGGCGCGCAAAAGAGGGATTACTACGAGATTTTAGGAGTTTCAAGAGGTGCCTCTGAAGAAGAGATCAAGAAGACCTACCGGAAGCTCGCGATGAAATATCACCCCGACCGAAATAAAGGTAATAAAGCGGCTGAGGAAAAATTTAAAGAAGCTTCTGAGGCTTACGCCGTACTTTCGGATGCTCAAAAACGAAGCCAGTATGACCAGTTTGGGCACAATATGGGCGGCGGTGGATTCCAAGGGTTTGAAAATGTTAATTTTGATGAAGTTTTTGGCGGCTTCGGTCTTGGAGATATTTTTGAAAGTTTTTTTGGCGGCGGCGGCGCTTCACGCGGCGGGAGAAGGCGAGGCGGTAGACGCGGAGCCGATCTGGAACAGGAAATAGCGCTTACTTTTGAAGAGGCGGCTTTTGGCAAAGACATGAATTTTCAGGTGAAGCGTTATGAAACCTGCAGTCAATGTTCGGGAAGCGGTGCAGAGCCCGGAAGTAAAAAAACCACTTGTCCAGATTGCGGTGGGCACGGAGAAGTCCGTATTGCCCAAGGCTTTTTTTCAATGCGGCAGACTTGTCCGCGCTGTCATGGCGCGGGGCAGCTTGTCGATAAGCATTGCTTAAAATGTCATGGGCGAGGCATTGAAATGAAACCTGCCAAGATTCATTTAAAGGTGCCTGCCGGCGTTGACGATGGCACCCGTTTAAAAATTTCGGGAGAAGGAGAGGCCGGCTCGAAAGGCGGTCCTCGAGGCGATCTCTATGTGAGCATTCATGTAAGAGAGCACTCTATTTTTCAAAGAAATGGAGATGATGTTATCTTGCATCATGAGATTTCTTTTCCAGAAGCTGCTCTTGGGACTCAGACGGAAGTTCTTACTTTGGAAGGTAAAGTAAAGCTTACTATTCCCGCCGGAACTCAGCCCGGAAAAGTATTTCGCTTGCGGGGCAAAGGCATTGCTAATCTTCGCGGATATGGAAAAGGCGATCAGCTGGTCGTTATTCAGATTAAAGTGCCGACCAGCCTTAAAAAAGAAGAAAAGAAGCTTTTGGAAGGCTATGCTGATTTTTTAAATGTAAAAATTAAGTCTAAAAAAGGATTTTTTTAGTAAATAGTCGTGCCTACTTACGAATACGAATGTAAAAAATGCGGTCTTGTCTTTGATGAGTATCAATCAATTACCGCACCACCCTTAACCGATTGTCCTAGCTGTAAGAAAAAAAAATCTTTGAAAAGATTGATCGGAGGCGGGGCCGGTATTATTTTTAAGGGTACCGGGTTTTACGAGACCGATTATCGTTCCACGAGCTACAAAAAAGGCAAAGACAAAGAAAAAGAGAAGAAGGCCCCCAAGTCTTCAGGTAAAAAGGAAACTAAATCTGAATCCAAAAAAGTTAAATAAGTTTCTTTGGTGGCAAGGCCCTTGGATTGCGGGCTGCATCTTTATTTTTGTTTTATCTTCTATAACATTTCCCTCTCAACCGGTCTCTTTTCCTTTTTTAGATAAAATAATTCATTCCGCACTTTATTTTATCCTGACTATTTTAATATTCCGCGGATTCCGAAAATTACCTCAAGAGGGCATTAGTGAATATTATTTAGGATGGGGTACTGTCTTTTGCATGCTTTATGCGGCTTCCGATGAGTGGCACCAAAGTTTTGTGGCAGGCCGAGTGCCCGAACTTTGGGATTGGACGGCGGATGCGATTGGTGTTGGGTTTGCGCTGATTATCTATATAATTTACCGGAAAATTAAACGAGGGTCATTATGAGATATTTTGATAACGAAATCCGAATTCGGTACGCCGACACCGATCAAATGGGTGTGAGTTACTATGCAAATTATTTTATTTGGTTCGAAGAATCGCGTACCGAATATTTTAGATCCCTCGGTATTCTCTATACAGAATGTGAAGCCAAAGGTATTTTTCTGCCGGTCGTTGAAGCTCACTCGAGGTACCACTCTTCTACTAAATATGATGATCTAATCGTTTGCCGCACGTGGTTGAGTGAACTCAAAAGGACATCCCTTAAATTTTCATATGAAGTTTATAATAAAAAAAATAACGAGTTAGTATGCGAAGGCTGGACGATCCATGTTTTTATCAATGATAATTTCAAGCCTATTAGAGTTCCTCAAGATGTAAGAAATGCTGTAGAGGTTATTGAGAAACCGTAAGAGGATTGTTATACTCGGGCTATGAGCAACACTATGGATACAAATAATAAAAAAATCAGTATTATCGGTCATGGCGGCTGGGGCACTGCTCTAGCTATCTTGGCACGCCGAATCGGTCATGAGGTTATGGTATGGGGCCACGAGAGTGACTATATCGAAGAAATAAATAAAACTCATAAAAATCCTAAATTCTTACCCGGAATCGATATACCCAAAGGCATTCAATTTACTTCTAACTTTGAAGAATGCGTTATGTTTGGTTCCGTTATTGTTTTTGCGATTCCTACTCAGTATTTAAGGAATGTTGTTTATAGTATGCGCCTGATCCCAATCGGCACCCGCCCTATCGTGAGTGTTGCTAAGGGAATTGAAAAAAAGACGATGCTGAGACCTTCAGAAATTATCGAGTCAGCTTTAGGCAAGCAAAAGCTAGTTGCCTTGTCCGGGCCCTCGCACGCTGAAGAAGTGGCTCGCGGCATTCCAAGCTGTGTCGTAGCCGCGTCGCGCAATGTCGCCTGGGCTCAAGAGGTGCAGGCTATTTTTTCAGACACGGCCTTTCGTATTTATACGGCTACTGATGTTATTGGAACAGAGCTGGGAGGCGCCCTAAAAAATGTGGTTGCCATTGCAGCCGGTGTTTGTGAAGGTTTAGGCTACGGGACCAATTCAAAAGCGGCGCTTCTCTCCCGAGGTATTTTAGAAATGATGCATTTAGGAGTTAAAATGGGGGCAAGCCCCAATACATTTATTGGCCTTGCAGGGATTGGCGACCTGGTTACAACTTGTTTTTCAGAATTTGGCCGAAACCTTATGGTGGGACGCGAGATCGGAAAAGGACGCAAACTTTCAGAGATTTTAAAAGGTATGGATATGGTAGCTGAAGGCGTTGAAACAACACGCTCAGCCGCGGAGCTTTCTGAGAAGTACCATGTTGATACCCCGATCATTAGGGAAGTCCATAAGATTCTTTTTGAGGATAAAAACGCTCGGCAGGCAGTTGAAGAGCTGATGGGCCGCGCCCTCAAAAAGGAAATGGAATTCTCTTACCACACCTAAAATTTGACTTATTTTGTCGGGACGCCCGCCAAAGGCGGGTGAATCCTGAAACAGACAACAAGTCGGGACGTGGCGCAGCCTGGTAGCGCACACGCTTGGGGTGCGTGTGGTCGTGGGTTCAAATCCCGCCGTCCCGACCATTAAAAAAAGAATATAGCTTTTGTTATATTCTTTTTTTATTAGTTGGAGCGGACTGGACAGGATTTGAAGCGAACGAACGCCGACCTTATGGGAGGCAAGGACGTAAGTCGGAGACCGGCCGCCAGTGAGTGAGGGGAGGCTACGCAGCGAAGCTCCTGCGAGCGTAGTGGCCTAATCCCGCCGTCCCGACCATTTTAAAGAGGGAATTTGGCATTTGCCGGTTCCCTTTTTTCTTTGTACAATTCATCTGCTACTTAATTTGCTACCTTAAATAGGAGAAAACAAGGAAAATGGCCTCCGGTCACCTTCATAAGCGGGGTAAGGTTTGGTATGCAAGATACCAAGATGAAAGCGGAACGCTTCGTTGGAAATCCCTAAAAACCAATTCAAAAGATATAGCTAGGGCAAAGATAGCCCGGTTATTAGAAGCCCTTGAAAAGGCAGAGGTCGGATGGAGACTTAACCCAAAACTAATCGCAGATTACCTAAAAGAATATCTTCAAATCTGCGAAACGGAACATTCCCAAAAGACATACAGGGTCGAGAAACAGATTTTGGAAGATTTTATTGGTTTTATAGGCGTTCAATATCTTCACCAGGTTATGGCTGACAAGATTGAGGCATATAAAATTAAGCGCGCGAAAGAAGTTAGTAAATCTACTATCAACCGTGCTTTAGGCGTTATTAAAGCGTTTTTAAATCGCGCAGTTGCTTTAAATTACCTGGAACGAAATCCTTCTCAATTTGTTAAGCGTTTAAAAGAGGAACAAAAGCATATAGAGTTTGTATCCGACGATAATTTAAAAAAACTTCTTAAAGCATGTTCCCCTAGAGTAAGAGAAATAGTAACAGTATTTGTCCTCACAGGAATGAGGTTGGGTGAATTATGCCACTTAAGATGGGAGGATATTGATTTCCGTCACAAGCAAATTATTATTCAGAACCAGTCTGATTGGACTACGAAAAGCCGCAAACCTCGTATTATTCCAATGCATCCCATTATCGAAAATATCTTGGAAAGGTTACCCCAGGGGGGCAAATTTGTATTCCCCACCCGAAATGACAAACCAGTCGAAAGCTATATTAGAGGAGAAATATTGCGTTACGCAAAGAAGGTAGGAGTGCGCGCAAATGTTAAAATGTTCCGTTCGACCTTTGCTAGCAATCTTGTGATGAGTGGTGTAGATGTTTTTTCGGTTTCAAAAATTTTAGGACATCACGATGTAAAATTAACCGAAAAACATTACGCCCATTTAACTCCCGATTATTTAAAACAATCTGTAGCCCGCTTGAATTTATCAGCGTATTCAGAGACAAAACCTAAATTTGTAGATAAAATAAATTAATGAGTAAGACAGCAATTAAAAAATCCGCTAGAACCAAATCAATGAAATACCCCAAGGACTATGTAGATAAAATAATTCGCGGGGATGTCCTAGATGTTATGAAAAACATTCCTGATGGGGCAGTGGATTTGGTTGTTACATCGCCTCCCTATAATTTAAAAAATTCTACTGGCAACGGCATGAAAGATGGACGGGGAGGAAAATGGTCAAACGCTGCGTTGTTGAATGGATACTCACATCATAATGACTCTATGCCTCACGAAGAGTATGCAGAATGGCAAAGAAAGTGTTTAGCGGAGATGTTGCGTGTTATACCTGATACGGGGGCTATTTTTTATAATCATAAATGGCGTGTGCAAGGCGGATTGTTACAAGACCGGCACGATATTGTGAATGGTTTTCCAGTCCGTCAAATTATTATTTGGCGAAGAAAAGGGGGGATAAATTTTAATCGGGGTTATTTTTTACCAACATACGAAGTTATTTACTTAATTGCAAAAAAGAAATTTCAACTAGCCCCTAAAACTAATTCTTTTGGAGATATATGGGAATTTACTCAAGAAATGAAAAATCCACACCCAGCCGCTTTTCCTATTAGCTTAATCGACAGAATTATATCTTCTACTAACGCAAAGGTTGTTCTCGACCCATTTATGGGTTCAGGAACGACAGCAATTTCCGCAATAAATTTAAAGCGCCATTATATTGGCATCGATTTGTCGCCCGAATACTGTCAAATAGCGAAGAAGCGAATCAAGCAGCGTTTACAACAAGGAGAATTGTGGTAGAAAACGACCAACCTTTTATCTATACAAAAGATAGCCTTATTGAAAAATTAAAACAGATTGCGAAGATGGGCTGGATTCCAAATGCCAGACATAAAAATCAAGGCGGAGTTGGCAACACTTTAGAGGATTTGCTTGGAATCGAAGAGAATAATTTGCCCCTCCCCAATGCAGCTGAATGGGAATTAAAATCACAAAGACTTAAGACATCATCTTTAACCACTCTTTTTCATATGGAACCATCGCCGCGCGCAGTTCGTTTCGTTCCACAGATATTTTTACCTAAATATGGTTGGGCGCATAGCGAAGCTGGGCAAAGGTATTCCGAAAATGAAATGAGTTTTCGCCAAACAATACATGGAATGTCGAGAAGCGATAGAGGTTTTATGGTCAAAATTGACCGTCAATCAAGGAAAGTTCTTATATCGTTTGACGCTTCCGGCGTTGATGAACGGCACAAGGAATGGCAAGGCTTGGTAGAAAAACGAGTAGGATTAAAAGAACTAAACCCACAACCATATTGGGGGTTTGATGATTTAAAACACAAAGTGGGAACCAAATTATTAAATTGTTTTTATGTCCAAGCAGAAGTGAAAAGAGAACAAGGCAAGGAGTTTTATAAATATTCAAAGGTGATGATGTTACAAAAATTCAGCTTTGACGGATTCTTAAAAGGTTTAGAGGAAGCAAAAATATTAGTAGATTTTGACGCGCGCACTGGGCATAACCATGGCACAAAATTTAGAATGAGACAAGATTGCTTGCCCATGCTTTATGAAACCGCAACAGTAATACTATAAAAACCCAATGAGTAAAACGGCTGCCACAGAATATTTTTCTGAAGAAATCAACAAACCTGAAACCTCATATTTTATTTTAGATACAAAAGGAGACCGCGAAGTTGGCGACGTTGATTTTGAAAAATATGCGTGGCAAACAAATCGCTATGATAAGGTTAAAGAAGGAGACCTGTTTATTTACAGGAGACCTACAAGCGCATCAGAAACAAATCAGTTCTATTTTTTTGGCGCTTGCAAGATTGGAAACATTACAAACGTTGATGATGTAGAAAAAAGAGTTGCTGCAACATTTAGCAAAAGATTTCCTTTCGAAGAAATCGTTCGCCAAGAAGATTTAGAAGATTATAAGTGGGAATGGAAAGATAGAGGGAGTGATTGGGGGCACTTTTTCAATCAATATGGAATGAATGATATCCCAAAAAATGATTTCCTTCATATATTGTCCTTGGCAGAAGGCGATGAACTAGATATTGATACAGATTCTGAAATAGAAGCCATCCAATCAATACAGAAAGAAAACTACACTGCTGAAGATGAACAAGCTAAAACAACGGTTAGGTCTAAACAGAGGGTGTTTTCAAACAAAGTTAAATTAAACTATAACTATCAATGCGCTATTTCAGGTATCCGAACCAAAGAATTGCTTATCGGGGCACATATAATACCGTGGGCTAAAAGAAAAGAAACAAGACTCGACCCTAAAAATGGTATTTGCCTATCTGTTTTGTACGATAAATTATTTGATAAAGGTTATATAACTTTAGATGAAAATTATGCAATCAAAGTTTCTCCAGCGTTAAATCAAGACCCTGTTTTAGCGAGTGAAATTCTCGCATTAGAGGGCAAAGCAATAAGACAGCCAACAAGAGACAAGCCCCTACCAGAATATCTAGCCTTTCATAGAGAGAATATTTTTAAACGTTAATTACATTTCTCTGAAATAGCTTTCTCTGCAACGGATTGTAAGCGTTTATAATTTGTAGGATAATATGACTATTGTATGAATGAAGGCTGGATAAAATTCCCTCGAGAAATGGCTTATAGCTGGGTGATGCGCGACCGAGACGCATTTCCTATTTGGATAAGAGTGCTTTTAAGCGCTGCTTGGAAAGAAATGAGTATTAAGACAGTTGACGGAGGGGAGTATATTTTGAAACCCGGGCAGTTTCTCTGTAAACGCGAACAGCTTATGGAGTGGACAAAAATGGACCGAGAACGGGTCAACAAAGGGCTAAAAAAATTAAAAAGACACAAATATTTGACCATCAAATTAACCAACAAATATATGTTGTTTACAGTTATAAATTGGCATTTATTTCAACCAACCAACCAACAAAATGACCAACAGCTAACCAGCAATTAACCAACAAACGACCAACAACTGACCAGCTACTAACCACACTTAAAGAATTAAGAATTAATAATTAAGAATATATATATAGAGTAGGGATAAATTTGCATTTATCCCACCCCTCCATAGTTATTTGAGTGTTTTATTGGTGCATTTTCTTCTAACTCATTGAAAATAAAGGAGTTATGAAGATTAGTTATAGAAAATATTAGTTTTCAGGTACATCATAGGTGCCCCATAAGAAAGAAAGCCATTATGAATGAGTTACGCAACCGTTACCGCAGGGATAGATGCCATTATTGAAGGTCGCTGTATCTTCCGGAAAAAGATAAAAAAATAGATTCAGAAAAAATTTTGTCTAACGTACTTATCTTCAAATTTTTAGTATAATTTTGTCTATGTCAGTAGAAAAAAATGGAGTTTTTTATTCTTTAGCTTACCGGAGAAACACCAAAGATGCCCCTTTTCCTTCTAAAGAGGAACTTAAAATTGCCAGCAATGAAACGTTAGAAAATGCTAGGGAATTATTAGAAGAATCTAAATTGTTATTACAAAATCATCATATAGCTAGGTCTGTGTCGTTAGCGGTTTTTTCGGTTGAGGAGTTAAGCAAACACATTTTATGTGCGGCTTATATGGCAGATATAATGAGAACAAAAAATACTCCTGCTGATTTTTGGAAGCATTATTTTCATCATGAGAAGAAATTGAAGGAAGTAGAATTGTTGGACAATATTATTATCAAAAAACCTCACAATCCGGAACAAGCACGCGAAAACGCAAATCTTTTTAACGAGGGAAAGATGTTGGGGTTATATACAAACTTTGTTATTCATAAAAAAGGTGATGCAATTGTTGATATTAAATCTTTAAAGCCAAGCGCTGTATTTAAGAAAGAATCGGCAAGTTCTAAAATCGATGAGTGCGAAACGCGTTTACAACTTATCGAAAAAAGCTGGGAACGCATCAAAAATACGGACTTAAACGGAATAAAAGAACTCGAAAAAGAATATCTTATCCGCATGAAAGAGATGGGAATGGCTTAATTGTGATTGCTACTTTATTTGCTACTTCAAAAAGATATAAAGGCGTTATATTCGCGCACAACGTCATTTGTAGAAAATGGTAGAAATTCACGCTTGGGGTGCGTGTGGTCGTGGGTTGATCACCTTCGGTGATCGTCTCATAAGGAATGGTATTTTAATCTGCCCTTTGGGCAGATGTGAGGTCAAATCCCCGCCAGAGGCGGGCAGGCCGCCGTCCCGACCATAACCTACTAAAAATAAAGGGCTTACGAGAATAGCTCTCGTAGGTCCTTTTCTTTTTCTTGCCAAAAATAGATGATTTGCCTAGATTTTGCCTATTTTTTTACTTCATAAAATATTTATTTGTTAAATATCCTTATAGGATGTGTGCAGAATTTCATAAACAATAAATTGTTTTATTGGGTGTTTGTATTACATGGAGACATTCTCGTAGTATAACCAGTTGTGAAAGTCGTCCAATGCGGGGGGCCATATTAAAATACCGAAGGTCTTTATGGCTTCGATATCTTTATTTATTTTCAACAAGTTTATGATAAAAATGCCGATAATAAAAGATGCTTGAAGTGATATGTCACAAGCTCAGCTATTAATTGATTTCTAGCTCAACGATGTCTAAAAGGAATATTGAAATATGGCTAAGAAAAACAGACGACTTCTTTGGCTGCTATGGCATCCTCACCAACGGCTTTGGAATTGGGGTTTAGTAGCTGCGATAAGAAAAGCATGTCCTTTGGCAGGTCTGAATAAGTGGTTGAATTATGGAATTATTATTCTTGATACAGTTATCCTCGCCTTGCTAGCGACTGTAAAAAGAGCGTCTGCGCTAGGGGTTAGTAAAATATTTTCTAAGGCAAAGGTCCCCGATCATATGACAATTGTATGGCTTGATTGCGGCACTCATAAAAAAGGGGCTGAAATGGCTTTGGTCACGGAGCACCTTCTTTCTAAGGTTTGCAATAATTTAAAAGCCTATGGGTTTGAAGCAAATCCAAAATCGTTTCAGGAAGCTTATAATAACTTTAGTAGTACGAACAATATTCAAGTTTTTAATAAGGCACTATGTGAAACATTACCGCCTGAGGGTACAATTAAGCTGTATGTGCAAGAAGGTGGTGGTTGCGGAGATTCTATGTATCGAAAAACGGATTCCAGCGTAATGGTAGATGCCCTGCGGTTATCTGACTTTCTTCGTGAAAACAATCTTTTGAGCAACGATAAAATCGTGCTTTTGCGAATGAATATTGAGGGAGCTGAGTATGATGTGATAAAAGATCTAGTCTATAGCGGTTTATCAGAGCGCATTGATGGTTTCTTTGGGATGTGGGATGATCTTTCGAAAATTGACATTGAACGTGACGATGATTTCAGGGCATTTTTATCAAGAAACAGAATACAAACCTTTCCATTTAATGGACGTGATCTAGCACATGCTTTTCGAAAGAAATGTATTTTGTATCATGTGCATACTTGTATTCTAAAAGCGTTATCTAAACAAAAGTGAGCGGTTAGTAACCAGTTGTGAAAGTCGTTCAATGCGGGGGGCCATATTAAAATACCGAAGGTCTTTATGGCTTCGATATCTTTATTTATTTTCAACAAGTTTATGATAAAAATGCCGACAAATGAATGGATAATGCTTTAGGGCAATAGTATCTGATGCGGAGCTGTTATACTTTCAGAAATACTTTTTTATTGAACCGGGCTCTTTTGGAAATGCTTAACATGCACACTGCGTGTCATTGAGATTATACAAACATTAAACATTAGAGTAAGAGAATGATATGAAAATCTTTGGAATAGGTTTGAACAAAACGGGAACAACAACTCTTGGAAGATGTTTTGAAATTTTAGGATTTAGTCACTTGGCAGGTTCTTCTACGCTGTTAGAAAGTGCGATAGCAAAAAAAGACCTTTCGAAAGTTTATGGCGAGATAGAAAAATACGATAGTTTTGAAGATTTGCCATTCTGTTTGATTTATAAAGATTTGGATAAACGATTTCCAAATAGCAAATTCATTCTTACTATTAGAAAGAATAGTAAAATCTGGCTCAACAGCTTTAGGAAACACTGCGACAGAGGTGCTCCTGCTGGGTGTCCAAGGAATCGCTTATTAGCTTATGGGTATGAGTCTACAAGAGGTCATGAGAAAGAATTCATTAAAATATATGAACAGCACATTAAAGATGTTAAGACTTATTTTGCTAATAAACCAAACAAGCTTTTGGTTTGTTGTTGGGAAGAGGACGATGGTTGGAAGCCTTTGTGTGATTTTCTTGATAGGCCTATTCCTACCATGGCATTGCCCTGGAGAAATAAAGGAGATCGCACGATTGGTTGGCTGTTTCACAGATTGCGGAGCAAACTTAAACAAATGAGAAAAAAAGCATGACGAGGAAGATTTGTATTTATGCGGCCTGCGATCGATTCAACTATGGCGATTTACTATTCCCTATAATTTTGACTAAATTATTAAAGAAGACATTCCCTCTCCGCCATTAAAAATGAACGCCCGTTAACCTCAATGTTGACGGCCGTTTTTAGTAGCACTATACTTTCCGAAAAGAGCGTAGGCAGGCTACTGCCCGGATAGGCGAAATTAGGAAGTTAGGTGACCTTTTGCACCTAGGTTTTGGTAGTGTATGATTAGTTACAAGTATAAATGTATATTCATTCATCAGAGAAAATGTGCTGGCAAACTAATTATTCGGCATATTGGGGTTCCTTTGGCAGAAAGAGATAGGCACAGGTTCAATGATGGTACTATTGGTAAGGATCCTGACAGTGACTGATATATGCGTTCTGAAGAAGAAAAAAACTTTTTATATTTACAGTCGCTCGTAATCCCTGGGACCGGTTTGTTTCTGGGTGGCAGTATTTGCCAAAATATAGGGATTTTTCAATAAACGGGGTACTTAACAATATGCCATTGGAAGGTCACGATTACCGACATCTAACACGCCCTCAGCTTGACATACTCATAGACAAGAATGGACGATTTGTCCCCGATTATGTCATTCGATTTGAGAATCTTAAAGAACATAAAATGAAATTAAAAGGTGGGTGGGGTGGGTATGAAACCAAGGTATGAAACCGGGCATGAAACCGGGTATGAAACCAAGGTCTCCTGCCAGGGGTATGAAACCAAGGC
>CAZLUT010000058.1:0-13776 GCA_964562805.1 uncultured bacterium
GTTTTCAAAAGGGCGCCATGAAAATAGGGCTTACCTCCGGGAAGAAAAAGTCGCTGAGCTTCTTGGCGAAAATATAAAGTCCGTGACAATGGAAAAGGATTTAGCGGCTTGGTTAAGGAAAGCCTTGCGCGAAGATAGCAAGAGCAGTATTGAACTTCAGGAGAAGCGTCTCAATGCCCTTAAAACCCAGCACGAGAAAGTGAACAACCGGCTAAGCCGCCTTTATGACGCAAAGTTCGATAACGAGCTTCCGAAAAATGTTTTTGTGGCAAAGGAAAAGGAATATCAATCGCAGCTGATTGAAATTAAGGCAAATATGGAAGGATTGAAACGATCAAATCCAAATTATTATGAAGACGGGTGTCGTGCCCTCGAACTTTGTAACCGCTTGTATCCACTGTATGTTAAGGCAGATGATCAAGAAAAAGCAAAGTTGGCTAATCTCGTAGCTTCGAACTACACTCTAAGTGACGTAAGTCTAGTCCCTACATGGAGAAAGCCCTTCAGCTTTTATGCCAAAGGGCTCCCTCGTTCAAAATGGCTCCCCAGACTGGTCAAAAACGAGAACTTTCATACTTCAAGTTATAATTCAGCTTTAGGGTTTCTCCTAGATTCAACAATCCTCTTAACATATTCAAGCTGAGCTATTTTATTCTCTGTCCGAACTGTCCAATTAGCATGGTGAAGAACCATCGCTTGTGGGATAGGTAATTCCATGCCCGGTTCATAATATTTTCCCGTTGTTGTTCCGCCACCAAAAAATCTATTAGGAAGATAATTATATTTAATCTTTGGGCATAAATATCGAAGGCGCCACCACCAATGGTTTAATCGCCTTAGCATTCGATTAAACGAGGCCTGGTCTTTTCCTTCCTTTTCACCACATTTGCGAACATGTTTCCACAATTTTAATGTGTCTTTATTCGCTCTGATAACAAAAAAACCTGTACACAACTCACCATCTTTGTCAGGATGGTCTCTTTGGCAAACCACGTCATATCCTTTGATGGCCTCAAGCAACAAAGACTTTACAGGTTTAAAGAACTGGATATCGGTATCAGAATAAACAAAAACACCGCCCATATTCTCTTTGATGGCAGTAATTATTAGGTCGTCTTTTTCAAGTACAGCGTCACGAAATCCGCCTGTTTCCCACGCCCCACCAAAACATGTTGCTTTCTTAAGGATTAATTCAAATTCGCCGTTGAGTGAAGGCAAAAACCACTTATCCTTAAGTACCTCATTATATTTTGAATAAATAGCGTAAAGTTTCACTCTTCAGCCCAACATTCCCTTTTCATTAAATTTGATGTGACATACCCAAATAACTCTTTCGCAACTTCTGATCGAATAGCGTCATGATCCTTTTCTGATGACAGACCCATTTGCCCAGGCACTTTTTCATTATCTATTAGGTTTCTTCGAAATGCTTCTCCGGCAAACAATGTTTCTTTGCCTTTAGATATATTTAGACTGAAATATATATCGTCCTCAAAAAAAACTCCCCTCCTAAAGTGCTTTGGATCAAGGGTGGTTTTACTTAATAATGGCAAATGGCACGCAATGTTTGTCCTAAAAAACATAGATCGACCCTTGATGATATTATATAGTTTGTTATTGCTTTGATAATTCCATTCATAGCCGTCTGTTGACGCTTTGGCTCCCCAGCCCCCAATAATCGGTGAATTCATTTCGTTATACAGCTGAATCCACTCTCTAACCACCCCGTTGTGAGCCAACATCAAATCATCATCAATAAAACACGTGTATTCTGAACGACTCCAAGGAAGAAAAGCTAAACGACTATAGCAACCTGAATTCCATGGTATATGGATAGCCCGCTCTACATTAACATCAATCGCTTGTCGTGAATTATTAATTAAAATGATTTCGCAGGCTAAATTTTGAGACTGGATACTGTTTATGAGTTTTTTGCACAACTCAGGTCGTTCATAATTTAATATAATGAATGAACATTCCAAAACAAATTTCCCCTTCAATTTGAAATACCTGAAAAAATAAACTCATAAATACTTGAATTCATGAGTTGAGAAGCCAGCATTTACCATAGTCTATTTTTCTCCTACTAAAATTGAACGCACACAATTTACTCAGATATATCTCTTTTTCAGTCAATAATTTAAATAAGCCCTTTTCATAAAATTCCTATCAGTCAAATTGCATCTGGAGGTAAACGAAATTCAAGTCCAGATTCTGTTACTTTATTTATATATTTTTCGTATTTAAAAGCCTCTATTCTTTGTTTTGATTTATATTTCCAGTTATTAAAAAGTCGATAAAACTTTTCTGTAATAGATTTGTTATATATTAATGTACCGCTATTCATAGAATTGCGAATACAGTGATATACTACCGAGAAGTCTGTTTTCATAACACCAATAGTTTTTGCTATATTACGCAAGGTGCTTTTAGCACGAGGTGAACTGTTAATAACGCGAGAATCCAATTGGTAGGCGCGGGTCATGTATTCAAGAACACAATCCCACCTTTTAATGTCCGCAAATCTTCCGGCTATACGGAGGAAAATACGGGCATACATAATATCCTTCTTATGTTGGTATGGTTTTCCCTCTGGCCTTAATAGGAATTTGTCAATTACTAGCAAGTAGTCTTTTTCCCATTTTTCAGGATTTTGTTTTGATAGATTATTCGGGTGTGCAACGCGTCGGGAAAGAGGCAAATCTAAAAAACAAAAATTACCGAGAGTTGATAGTCTAAGCAAGAAATCGCGATCACCTGCGCTTAAAAAATCATCATCTTCGCCACCTATAGAAATATAATGCTGTTTACGGAAAAGCCAGGTAGAGGGTAATACAGGATTCTCTTCATTTAGCTGTTCAAACCGCCTCTTTTTTTCTAAAGGACAAGTCCTCGAATAAGGATTTGAAATACCCTTCCTTGCACCTAGTATATCTGTATATGAAAGTACTGCATCCTTGTGCTTTATGAAATCTTCTATTTGCAGCAATAGTTTGTCAGGCGACCATAGATCGTCTGCGTCAAGAAAAGCGATAAATTCACCATGGGATGCTCTTACTCCTGTATTTCTAGCAGCCGAAAGCCCTAAGTTTTGCCAGTGCTGAATAAATCTAATTTGCTTATAATTACGATTAATTACTTCAGCTAATGCATCTGTTGAGCCATCATCTACTACAACAACTTCATAATTCGGATATGTTTGAGCAATCGCTGAATCTAATGCCGGGGATATCTTATCAGCAAAGTTGTAAACAGGCATTACTATACTAATAAGTGGATACTTATTCATTTTCGCAAGAACTCCTTCTGTTTATACAAGCCTTCAAAGGTCGGCCAGTCTATGAGTTCTGTGATTCTATCTATCTGATCGGGCGTCAGGCAATCGAGGTATTTGTGTTCTGTGTAGTAGCTTTCATCATATTCATGGACTTCCCGTGAATGGCATGTTACCGGTATCACCTCAATGGTTGGCAATGCCGTCCCTTCAGCTCTCTTGATGCCAAAGTGATCCTCAAGGGGCTTTAGAATTGCATCGATGCCGATGGCTAATATATCCTCATGTCTAATCACCGTCACACCCTTGCCTTTGGAGAGCCATCCCCCATAGTATTTTGAGTAGGTATGGCACAAGTCATCAATACATGCATCAGGAACCATGTCCTTCCCAACAGTGTATTCGTCCAAGGAACTGCCTTTAGTAGATCGCTGTTTGCTCCATGAGTACCTACTGACGATCCACGCATATGGATTCCTGATAGTTATCAGGGTGTGTGGCACTAGCTGCGGACATACATCAAATGAATCGTGCTTGCCGTGCGTTCTGAGTCCCAACTGAGGGAAAGCCTCTCTGACTACTTGCGCGACGAGCGTACTGCCCGTACGAGGACAGCAACGTAACTCGCATCCAAACAATTTATCCTTGAACGTCTTTTGGGATCTTAGGTAATGTTCCTCATCCGTCATATGGCCGGTCTGGTCATTTGGGCGTTCTTTTATATGTTTTAGGACTCTTTTGAAATACGTTCTGATTCTACTTTTAAAGCGATTGACTCGCTGATGAAAATCATGCCCAAGGATTTTTGTTCTTTCGAATGTTTTCATAGTTTTATTTTCAAACTTATAGCCAAACCTTTCGATGTCTTGTTTGTATATATCTGCAACCTCATCACGTAGTTCATCATCGTAGAACGAGGAGTAATGTGCGTGATCGGTCGAATTACTATGAGGAAGCTGACATCGAGTCATCCCAATTCGATTACACACGACATCGAAGTCTTTTTGCATGTTTTCAAATCGACCAATAAAACTCGTCCACTCTGGAAATAGAGTACATTGAACTGCCCAGTGTTTGTTTTTAACCCTCTTAGTGAAGCTAACGAAATCCTTGAAGTTGAATTTGTCTAGAGATATTGGTTCTCCTTGAAAGTAAGCTTGGAGGTTTTTATCCTGTGGACTATCCGTCATCTCAGTACCATCTTGAATTTCGACAATGCGCCTTCTTAGATGACAGTATCGACTTACCAACCTGTCCCACGGGTTTCGCACAAATGTAAAGCTGAATCCATAATCATTATGGTCTGGCCATTTGTCCCGATTCTCGTGAAAGCCATTCTCCTTCAGCACTTTATTTATAGAGCGAGAACCAGTTTTGGGAACTCTAAAATATATTGTTGCGTACTCTTTCGATATAACGCTCATTCGTCATGTCCTCCCTGAATAGAAGAAAGCTTATTCAGAAGCTCAATAACCTCAGAAGTCCCATGTTCGATTTTATCTATAACATTTTGGCGAAAGTTGACCATACCTTTGTTGCTGTCCTTCCTGAACACAGACTTCCCATTTATGCCTGCGAAGTTGCACAAGTCTCGAAAAACCCTTTTATCTGCGATGATATCCTCATAGCTAACCAGAAATATCCTGTCCTTGTAGCGAGGCATTGCCTCAATGACATGTCGATTCCTTGAATTCCAGTCATCTATGAATTCAGTAATGGTCTTATCCTTGACCCGTTTCATGAGCTGTGAGAAATAGACATTGACAGGATTGCGATACAAGAAAATAACGCGCAAGTCATAATCTCTGTACTCATTAAATAGTTCAACAATGCTTCTTCTTCTAGTCTCATTTACTGGCTTCGTGAGTAGTGTCTTATCCATGTTAGCGAGAAACGGACGTATCTTCGCTTCTGGTCTGAGATTCCAGCTGCAAAAAAGCTCATTGTCTAAGCTTTCATTGATTGTCACCACGCCTGAATCCCTACTCAATGACTTAAGCAGAGCAGATGTCCCTGAACACTGAATCCCAGTTATCATTACAATTTTCATAATATATCACTCTTAGCATTTTCAAATGGAAAATCAACTGATGGAATCGGAAGTGAAAGGAAGTTACATAATTTTTCCCAGCCATCACCGCCACAAATGTCTAAAATTAAAAGATCGTCAGGTCTGCCTTTAAAGTATTCTCGGGTTTGAGATTCTCTTTTCATCCGTCTATTGCGCCATAAATCCTTATCAATTATCAACCAATTTCCCTTGTGGTTTGGGTTTTTTTATTTCTCTCAACATTTGATTCACAACTGGCAAGCCACTCATCCATATCCCTAACTGTCAAAATGAACTTGCTTTTAGGATGTTGCTCATCTAACGCCTTATAATATTTTTGTCCTTTAAAATCAGAGTAGAAATCGAAATTAAGCCCGTGCATTATTTTTCGATTATTAAGTATATTAGATTCTATAATCAGCCACATTTTCTCACCTTCAAATTTATTATGAGTGCTCCTAAATCCAAGTATATTCATTGCTCTTGTAAGGGAAGTAGTTCCACTTTTATTAAATCCAATATTGAAAATTTTATTCATAATTAATCACATTTAGCAGTATTAAATATGTTAGAGATGCCCTCTTTTTTAAGTATGTCTTTTAATTGCTTTTCGTAAAGCTCAAAAGAATGATTTTCTCGAACATAAGCTAATGCTTCCCTACCCTTCTTAAGTCTCAGCCTATTGTCTGAAATACATTCTTCAATTTTATTGCAGAATTTATTCAGATCTTCCTCTCTCACACCTTCGCCTAAAATTTCTCCAGTATAATATCCATATTTTTCAGTCACACCGCCCGCATTGACACTACTGATCACAGGCTTGCCATACGAGAATGCCTCTTGGAATGTAACAGGATAGCCCTCGTGGATACTTGTATTTAGTAAAGCCCAGCAATTTCTAAAGGTCTGATCTTTTATTTGGTCATCATCAACAGGAAGCATTTTAAGATTTGGAACATCTCTGCCTTTTTCAATAAGTGATCCCATAAGATCTGGCCTTTGCGATTGGCCTAGCATGACAAAATTGATATGAGGGCATCTTTTAGCAATTTCAAATACGATCCAGAACCTCTTTTGAGCATCTAGTCGTCCAATCCAGCAAATTACAGGTTTGTCAGTATATTCAATTTTTGCGATTTCAGGAAAAGGGATAGGATTATTCAATGGGTGCGCGTCAAATTCTATCCCATATGTTTTTTTTGCGCGATCAGTCAAAAAAGGTGCGTTTGAGGCAAAAATTATTTTTCTCTTCGAATTTATTAACTCTTTCATTCCTTGAGCTTTTTGTTCTGCTAAATTAACTAGCTCTTCCTTAGAGTTAACGTAACGCTGTTTTAGTTCAAGCGGCACTGTCGCTAACCTCTCCCATTCTTCGGGTCCTCGAGGATCACGGATGTATATTATGAGGGGTACTTTGTCTAAAAGTAAAAGAGGGAAATTGTATGTTGGATAATATTCGATTGTCATAAAAAGAGCCGGGCGAAGAGAACTCAACAGGCGCAAGCTCCTCCGTCTCAAAGCGTTTTCAGACCATAAAAAAAGCACCTCCGTATTGTGCCATCTTTGAACAGAGGGTTTGTCACAGAGAGCAAGTCGCTGAGTTAGGCAAACGTTATGAGGCAATTCTGTGTTATTGAAGTGGCTGCATAAATTCAGAGTTGTTTTTCCAAAGCCGCCATATCCTCTTAGTTTTGAATGAAAAAATTCTTCACATAGAATGGTAACGTACAATTCCGGGGACATGATACTTAATTCCTCCTTGCCATTGACTCAATCGTAGACAGCACCTAGAATATTCCCCATAGTAAGATTCGCTAGAGTAGTCGTCCCAGACATTCCACATCACATCACACAGCGCGGTAACCGCAATCAGCCGGTATTTTTCTCAGACGCTGATAAGAAGGTCTATTTAGACCTCATTAAAACCCAGATACACAAGCACAACGTGAAGATATGGGCTTATTGCCTCATGGATAACCATTCCCGGAAAATATAGTACTTCACCACGCCAATTGAGTGTTAAATGTGGAGGCCAAAACAGTCCAGCTCAAGTACGTTAAAGATATTGTTGAAAGTTGGAAAACTTGACCTCACCCCGTTTTTTTTGACGTTCTCCCCATAAACTGGACCAGCTCATAGGGGCAGGTAATTTTAAGGATCAAAACGCCATTGCCCCCAATTTTTGATGCCGGTATCTTGCCCCTCTGACACATTTTGTAGATTTTTTCCTTCGAGACCTGCAGATAATCAGCTATCTTGTTCAAGCGTTAACCATTTTTCAGTCATCGGTTGGCTCCTCTAAAGCTCGTTATTGTCCAATTTTGACTAGAATATACTAATTGCAAAAATTTGCAATTATTCTGTTTCTGGGCTGATTTTTTACGGAAAACATATACGTAAGGAGTCTCTTTTAAAGCGACCGGGGGTGATGGCTCCGAAGGGGCTATGGGGGTAAAAAAAGGGGGCGGGGGGTGTGATTTTTAGAGAGAAATTCCCAGGGAAAGTTCTTCCTTCTGACTAGATTGGGCTCCCAACCTGTTTTCTAGGAAGAACTTTTACTAGGAGTGGGTGGATATTTTGGCTAAGCCATAAGATCGTTGCCCGGCTCAGCCTCAATAGCAGTTTTACCGTCTAACTCTTCCTTCTTTGCAATGTCCATCAGGAAGTCGTAATAAGTGCCGCCATTAACGTTAACGTTTTGATTCATTTGGACGGGGCGACCCCAGCCACGATCAAGCAGTGAATTGCACGCCTGAACACGCGCAGCATCAGAGGCCATAGGGTCAGTTGCAATTGCAATAAGCGTTTGAAGTGCACCTTCTGTTTGTTCCTTTGCCAATTCCCGAATGGTTTTATCTGATTTCGGCCGCCCAGTCGGATTACCCGATTGGCCTGGCTTAAACATCCCGGAATGTCTTCTTTTAATATCTGTCACTATCTTTAATCCCCCCGAAACTGATAACAACCTGAAAGCAGGGGTATTCGCCCCACAGAATGTATACATTAAGACATTTTGCTGCAACCCCCTTAATATCAAGATATTACGGTGTCTTAATCTTGTCTCTAAGTTTAAACTTGTCTAACTCATTTCTCGACAGAGTGTTACATCAATATGTCTGAATGTCTTGCGCTTTCCGGCGGTTGAACGTCGTGCCGTTGACACATATCCATAAGTTTTCCCATCTCAATGACATAGCATTGTGGCTTTTCATTCCCGCCGAGCCGCTTTTGTTTAGAAGATACCTTTATTTTCTTTAATTTCATTGTTAACGAATTTGTTTTTCCAAAGCCCATAAAATCATAATTCTGATTAAAATAATCAAGGACTACCGTGGTCTTATAAAATAACTCATCGCCCTCTTCATAATCGGGCGCGACTGACTCTGTTAGACCTTTAATGCACTCCAACAGTTGGACGGTCTCATTCTCCACCTGATTGTCGGTTCGCTTGTCCTCACAAACCTTTTCGCTGAGCTCAATCATCTGACTGAGCAAATCGCCCCCCTGACTCGAAAGCGCAGAACGATCATCAACGAGCTGAGCTAACACAAGGATTGGCTCCCAGATGTCCAGCTCGCGATTTTTGAGATGGCTGATTTCTGCGACCAACTCATCGCTGCCTTGATACGCCTCGGTGATGCTTCCTGCGCACTCTAAGGCAAATGTATAAAGATTGTCTCTTAAATCCTTTTGTTGCGCTTCGAGTTCAGGAGTACTCTTATACCGCTGAACCTGTTCACCTTCTTTCTTCCTCAGTAAACTAATTTTTATTGTTCTATCTTTTAAAACCTCATCTATTTCTTCTATACCGGCAATCATTTTCGGTGAATACGCACTATATTTCTTATTGAAGAATTCGCCCGTAGGGCTGCGTTCCGTTCGCTTTGCCGCCCCTTCTCGGTGAAAGCCCGCTTTTAAAATACTCATAAGGGCACCATACTTATCTTTGTCCGCTTTCTTCATCTGCTCAACCTCATCGATTAGCATAGTGCATCGATTATTTTCAACATCTCGAAAAAGTACAGACTCGGTGACACTTGCGGCCATATCTCCATTGAATACAATTGGTAATAAGACCTCCATTAAATGCGTTTTGCCGCTTCCTTTCTCGGCATTTAACCAAATATATGGGAAGTATCGAAATATCTGAAACACATAGGTCCCCATAACCCAGAGGGTCAAAAAGTTCAGATATACATCCTCCGGCATTACGACATATTTAGAAATATACTCGCGCAAACTGGTAAATAGCTTCGCCGGGTCAATCATAGAACCGGTCGAGCCCTTCCATTTCTTTATTCCAGCCTTAGAGAATCGCGTCATATCAACAGCGTAGTGCTTAAGCTTATAGGGTTGCTTGGGATCGCTAGGATCTGCCAGCTTTTTATTTGAACACGCAAGAAGTAATTGATCTTTAATGGTTACACCAAAGAACATTTTTCCATCTTTAAAATCCTGAGCGGGATGCAACAATGCGTCCTCTTCCGCCTCATCCAAGGCAGCGTCAATCTCGTCTTTGGTTAAAGGGCGGTCTTTATAAGCTTCGTTCTCTAAGTCTTCACGGCGTTTATTAATAATTTTTTCAAATTGTTTAATGAAATCATTCGTTAGACTAAACCGCTTTTTAATGACCTCTCTTAAAATTCCGGTTACTTGTGCCGGACTCACGTTTGCAAGTTCATAGAATATTGGACTCAAGACTGTTGGAAGCATCGTGTGTGATGTATTAGTCGGAATCGCGAATATTTTTTCGGTCAGCTCATCCACCTGCCTGGCACTTAGGAATAATTCACCACGCCGCGATTCATTTAATTCTAAACCATATTTTGATATGGCTAGATCTTTCGCTTGATAGAAGATGGGCTCTGATAAACCCTTTTCTTTTAAGGTTTCGCAATCTATGAGATCTTCTAAAAGAGCGATCAAGTGGAGCGGCCCGCCGCCGACAGCGTGGCGAAAGCAATACCAACAATTTTTATCAAGACTAACGCAAAAGTTTTTTCCAGATGTGGAGCCGTGGACCGGATGTGCGCCTTGCAGTTGCGCATCACTACCGTTCATTTGAATGTCTGCAACTTTTAATATGGTCGAGATGTTGGATTCATAACAATCTTCCGTGGGAAGTTTAATGGTCATAAAAGGCGCGATGATTTCTGCAAGTAAATCTGCCGTTATTTCAGCTATTGGCTCAGCAACAAAAACTTCGTACGGTTTCTTTTTCTCGGGATGAATTGAGCCTGGGCCGACAGCTTGAAAACCCTTACCTAGAACTTCGCCATAGTGCGTTCCATCCTGATCAAGCACGATCTTTGATTTAGTCAAGCCGGGGCAAGCAAAATAAAAATGAAAACCTTTGCCTGGCGTCTTTACGACAAAAGCTTTAGGGAAATGGTCGAGAAAATGTTTTGCGCTGTCCGGATGGTCTGCGTCGACAATACATAGATCATCACAGCCAGTCAGCACACCATAGTTAGACCCACCTTTGAACCATAGCTCGATTTCATCAAGGCTATATGGCTTGTTAGGCCAGTCACGTTCAAATGGGCTCTTGCTTTGATCTTTGAGCTTAACGAACGATCTACTTATTAGCTGCGGCGGTATTGCGCGCTGATTCATTTGAAGGTTTCTTGCCTTTCTTATTAGATTCGTTAATATCAGAGGCTATAATCCTGGCCAATACAAGGAGCCCCTCTCTATGTTGCCGTTTAAACATTTTCTGGGGTTTCAAATAAGTCATTGAATTCCCATCCGGCAAAATGTTTAAGGAACTTTTTTCTTACCTTCGGTGATGGATTCCGTGTTTTATTAAGGAGTTGAGCCATATAACCAGAGGAAATACCAATACGCCCTGCGAGCCAATTCTGAGAAAGGTTTTTCTTCGCTAGAGCGTTCAATATTTTCGTGGATCTCAAACCTACTTTAAGCATTTAACCGTCCTTTCTACTGCATTGGATTTCTCTTACATTTGCAAATTATAGAAAACTATCGCACACCAGTCAATGCTCCTGCATTAAATATCACTTGCAATTGTATGCTTTTTCTGTTAGCCTTCACCTGAGCCAAAAGAGAGGATCTTCAAATGCCTAGAGGAAAAACAACCAAAACTAGCGAAAGTGCTGCCAAGAAAGGTCGCCAGAAACGACTCGGAGCTTTCTTAGCTGAACTACGTGAATCAAAGAACCTTTCCCTGCAACGCGTCTCAAAAGAAACAGGCATTTCGGACCCTTTCCTCTACCAACTTGAGCGCGGCGAACGCGCACTTACCAATCCTGTGTTCTTCAATAAGATCGCCAGCTTTTATGAAATTAAGGTCGAGGAGCTTTTGAAGCGTGCAGGCTATATCCCTGAAGAGAGCATAGACGAGATACTTGACCAAGCTGTTCAAAAAATCATTCGGGATAAGTCATATAATTTAAAGGCCCCTCTTTTCGCTAAACTTACATTTAAGGAAAAAATTGATCTAATAACCCTTTATGAAAAAGCAACCCGCAAGAAACTTTTAGATCGTGGTTTGGAGTTATTTCAATGAACGTTGCCCTTTACGCTCGCGTATCATCTGAGAAACAAGCTGAAAAAGATTTGTCGATTAAATCTCAGCTAAAACATTTACGCCAATATGCTATAAAACATAAATGGCACGTAGTAGATGAGTTTATTGATGAAGCGGAAAGCGCACGATCTTCAAACCGTCCAGCATTTCAAAGGATGATCGCTCTTGCCAAGCAAAAGAAGCCGCCATTTGAAGGAATTCTTGTTTGGAAACTAAATCGTTTCGCAAGGAATCGAGAGGACTCCATAATCATCAAAGCCCTTCTGCGAAAGAAAGGTATTTCTGTCCTTTCTATCAACGAGCAAATCGATGATTCTCCAACTGGGAAGCTGCTTGAGGGTATTATTGAATCCATTGATGAGTTTTATTCGATTAATCTAGCCCAAGACACGCGCAGAGGTATGAAAGAAAATGCTTCGAGAGGCTTCCAAAATGGCGGGACAATACCTATTGGCTATAAGCTAAAAAAAGTTACCCTTAATGGCCAAGAAAAAAGGACCTACGCTATAGATGAGTCACAAGCCCCTATTGTTCGTGAGATATTCAAACTTTGTATAAATGGCGAAGGCTCAAAGGACATAGCACTAAGATTGAATCAAAAGGGCTACAAAACAAAGGGTGGTAAGAGTTGGATGAAAAATAGCGTTGCCTATGTTTTGCGAAATGAGGCTTATACTGGAACGCTCATCTGGAATGGCAAAGTAACCGGAAACGGCACGATAAAGAAAAGAGTGGGTGAAGATATAGCTCGCAAAGAAAATGCTTTCCCTGCCATCATTAAACCTGAACTCTTTAATAAAGCCCAAAAAGCAATCGCAAGCCGTAGTCCCAAAATAATGAACCCGAGAGCAATCACGAGCAACCATCTTCTGAGTGGGCTTCTAAAATGTTCGAGTTGCGGATTAAGTTTTAAGGCTTGTTCGGCTAAGTCGGGGAAGTATTTTTATTTCAAATGTGCTGGCTCTGATAAAGGGAGCTGCAAACAAAAAGCTCTTCCGATAGAGAAATTTGAACGGTTCATTGTGAAGGTTTTAAAAGATCGAGTGCTAACACCGGAAAACATCAAGGAGCTGGTTCTTCTCGTCAACCAGGAGCTTACAGTCTTTAAGAAAGAAAGCGTTGCTGAACTCGATCATTTTGAAGCCATTATCTCAGATAAGACACTGCGAATAGATCGTATCTATGAAGCTATTGAGGGTGGCAAGGTAGATTTGACCGATGTGTCTCCACGACTTAAAAAGCTTAACGAAGAAATAGCTGAGGCAAAGCAGAAAAAGGAATACTTGGAGCTCAAAATAGAGCAAGGCGAGTATCCTAAGGCAGATGACAAAGTTTTAAAGCCTTACGTGAAGGATTTGTATAAGACTCTCAAGAAAGGACGCCTCTTTGAGCGCAAAGCTTTCATCCGATCTTTCATCAAGAAGATCAACATCGACTATCCCGAAGCCACGATTGAGTACACCATCCCCTTAAACGCAAAAAGCAAGAACCCCTCGAAAGAAGTTCTTGCTTCTGCACTAAATGGCTCCCCGGGCAGGACTCGAACCTGCGACAAAGTGATTAACAGTCACCTGCTCTACCAACTGAGCTACCAGGGATCCGTAAAAAGTGGACGTATCTTAAGGAAAATACCTCTAAAAATCAAACTTTCTGGTGCGCCCAAGAGGATTCGGTTACTACGCTCGCAGGAGCTTTACTGCGTAACCTCCCCTCGGCTGCTGGCGGCTGGTCTACCGACTAACAGCCTTACCTCCCATAAGGTCGGCGCATCCTCGCTTCTCATCCTCTAGAAATCACCTTTTCTGGTGCGCCCAAGAGGATTCGGTTACTACGCTCGCAGGAGCTTCACTGCGTAACCTCCCCTCGGCTGCTGGCGGCTGGTCTACCGACTAACAGCCTTAC
>CAZLUT010000059.1:0-4364 GCA_964562805.1 uncultured bacterium
ATGTTATGAGCACGACAATTATTATTTTCGATGCGAATGGCAAACTAATAGGAGCTAGCCGTCAACTCGCTCGAGAAGAACCCGAAATATTAGATCCCGCAAGACTTCATAGGGTAGGTCTTGGCGTGATGGGTTGTGAAGCCGGCGGCCAGCCGTGTTACATGACTGATATGGTAGCAGAGATTAATCCTAATTGGGAACATCTCGCGACTTATGCGATAAGAATTGATAATCCCGATGGATCTTACAGAGTTGATACTTGGGGTATTTATTATGAACCCGAAATATTAGTTTCTAATGAAGTCTTAGCCGAAGCCCAAAGCATGTTAGGTCCTGAGGTTGTGAAAGGCGTAGTTGAGTTCAAAGATCCTATGCTTGTCGGAGGCGGTACTACGACACACTTTTATGATGCCGAAGGTAATCCTCTCGGAATGCGTGTCACAGATCCTATTTATATCGGACCTGATCCTGTTTGGTACGACAAAGATGGAAATGTGGTAGAAGAACCGTTTTTTCCTGAGCCTATTATTATAGAAGGGGATGGGTTCATTACGACTATTACGCTTGATGCTAAGGGCAATCCTGTAAGCATTGTCAGAGAGCACGGTGGCGGCAAGGTTGAAGAATTCAAAGTTGAAACATTAATTCTTCAAGAAGAAATATGTGATGAATCAGGGTTGTGCCAAGTTATTCCAGGGCCCCAATATTCACCACCACCACCAGGCTATAATAGGTGGGCCAGAGAAGGTTTTGGTGAAATCACAAAAACAAGAACACTTGAAGATGGAAGTGTTGTTACAACTACTTTAAGAGTTTATGGTCTCCTAAAGAGCGTTAAAAACCCTGATGGTTCTGAGACATTATATTCGTATGAAACTTTTCCAGAGGAAGGTGAGGTTAGAACGGCAATAGATCTAAACAAAGAAGGCAACCCTGTAAGTATCGTTAGAGAACATGGCGATGGTACGGTGGAAGAGTTTAAAGCCGAGACGTTAATCTATGCCGAAGAAAGGTGTTATACCGACGGAAAATGTGAACAGTTGCCAATCCCAATGTATATGCCGCCTGCGGATCATAGGTGGGCCAGAGAAGGTTTTGGTGAAGTCACAAAAACAAGAACACTTGAAGATGGAAGCGTTGTTACAACTACTCTAAGAGTTTATGGTCTTTTAGCACGTATTACGCATCCGGACGGCGCTCTAACACTCTATTCCTATAAAACAGATAAAAATGGAGACGAGATGAGAATCTCAGTAGAGCTTGATCCTGACGGTAATCCCGTAGCAGCGGAACGGATAACGTCTGACGGAACAGTGGAGGTATTGGACCCTGAAAGACTCCATAAAGTTTTTTATAGCAGCATAAGTTGTGACGCTCTAGGTGAGTGTAGACAAGCGATGGCTGACATGGCGATTAATCCAAACTGGGAAAATCTCATGTCTTATACAATCCGGAAAGACAACCCCGATGGTTCCTACTCAAGCAACACATGGGGTATTTTTTACGATCCTATAAAAGTGTTTTCTGGGGAAGTAGCCGAAGCTCGAAATATTTTGGGTTCCGAAGTGGTCAATTTGAGTAAGCCGATGGAGGATATTGACGGAAATATTATTGTCGAATTTTATAATCCGGATGGAAATTTAGTTGGTAAAAAAATTACAAATAGCAAAGGTGTTGTTACCTGGGAACTTATCGTGGCGGGCAGCGGCTATGTTATGAGCACGACAATTATTATTTTCGATGCGAATGGCAAACTAATAGGAGCAACCCGCCAATTTGTTGGCGCAGAGCTTGAAATACTCGATCCTAAAAGACTTCATAAGGTAGGTCTTGGAACGATGGGTTGTGATGCTGGTGGAGACCCTTGCTACATGACAGCTATGGAAGCCATAATTAATTCTAACTGGGAAAACCTCATAACTTATTCAACAAGAGTTGATAGGGCAGACGGATCTTACACAGTAGATACCTGGGGTATTTATTATGATCCTGAGATATTAGTTTCCGATGAGGTTCTTGGCGAGGCTAAAAGCATTTTAGGTCCTGAAGTTGTAAAGGGTGTAGTTGAACCAACAGACCCCATGCTTGTCGGAGGAGGTGTTACAACAAACTTTTACAATGCTGAAGGAAAGCTGATTGGAAAATCTGTAACTGCCGGTTCTATTGCCCCCGATCCGGAGGTTACAAGAATAAGATGGTATAAAGGCGATCAACTAGCCGCAGAAGTTAAATTTGACGAATCGATGACGCGTTATTTCTATGGAGATGGCGAGACGATTATCGAATTTGATAAAGCGGGAACCCCTATCGGAATCACTCGTGATGGTGTCGTGCTAGATCCTGATGGATTATCACAGCACCCTCTTAGTGAAATGAGATGTCCTGATGATGGAAGCGATTGTATGGGCGTCGCTTTTGAACTGCTGCCTCCTGAAATGGTTGGGGATCTTGTTGTAAGTTATGACGGAGAGTCGTATTACGATGAGAGTCTCGCTATGACAATTACTATGACTTATGGGGTTTATTATAAAGAGCCTGTCCTAAAGCCCGAATATATTCTGTCGCCTGAAGTTCAGGACCTTATGGCATCTAAACTTGGCGCTGAAGCAGAAGCTAGGCTTGATCAAATACAGACAGATTTTCTTAGTAAGCTGGGTGATGCCGGTGAGATTGCGGTGCAGGTCGTATCAATGACTCAGCAGACATGGACTAATGGCTGTGTATGGCCGGCGGACATATGTGATAGATCGATCGTCGAAGATTACATAACGATTTTCGAAGTTGATGGTATCGCATTTGAATATCATGCTAACGAACTTGACCCCACTATGGTTGATATTTTGGCTCAAGTGAGTGAATTGTCAGGCCAAGAAAAGCTCGATGCAATTAAGGTTGAAACAGAAGCCGTCGAACGCGAAGCGCTTCTGAATTACGTTAATACAGTTTTGAATGCGCAAACATTAATAATAGCCCATAACCAAAGTGAAATGAATCGAATCCTTCAGGAAACAGCGGATTACAATCTACCGGCTTCTACTACGGATCCTGATCCAAGGCTTGAGAATTTGCGCGCTTATTACGAATTCAGGGTCACCTTGGCTAATCTTGTCCTTGATCCGGCTATGCAGGGCAACCTCGCCGCAATTGATGATGCGTTGATAGCCCAATTTGGCACAGGGGATAATCCAATACTTGAGCGTGATGCAAATGGATTTGCCGTAGCGACAGCCGACTTTGTGAGTTTTATGAATAAGGAGGATTTGCCTGAGCCTCAAAAAATTATGGTTTGGCAGCCGCGTATTGATTTAGATACAGCAGGCCTCGAGGCGCTTCAATATATGGTTGAGTCCTTAAAGCCTATTTATGGAAAAACGGTAGCTGATGTTGAATATTATCGTAAAGCATCAGCAGGCAGTATCGCAACTGATACCACTAATGTAATTGCTGCTTTGGAAAGGATTAATGCTGAATTGCAAGAACTTGTTGTTACTCGGGAACCGGCGCCCGCTGAAATTTTAACTGAGGCTCAACTTATTTTCGGTCGTGTGGTTACTCGGGGTGAATTGGTAATTAATCCGGGCGTCGAGGGATCGGCATATGATTTTTATGATATCGACAATAATTTTGTTGGAAGACGTGTTTTTGATCCTATTTATATTGGACCCGACCCCGTTTGGTATGATGCAAACAATAATCTGATACCTCCAACCCCGGTTTTTTCGACAGAACTTATACAAGAAGCAGAAAGTATCTTTCGTGTCCCAGTAATGAAGACAGAGGCTTATGTCGATGCTGCCGGTGTTGGTATCATCCAGTTTTATGACAGAAGCAGCAATTTACTTGGACGCGCTGAGGTAATGCTTGCAACAGGGGAAACCACATGGCATGACGCTGATGGGAATGTAATAATATTAGATCCTAAGTTGGCTATAGATCCTGATTATGATTTTGCTTTGAACTACTTAGGAATAACCGGAGAAGTCAAAACGCTGGATTTGGGTGACGGTGGAACAGGCTTCATGACCAATCTTGATGCAACTGGTGGTCCTACGGCAGCTACTGAATATTTGAGCATATGGGAACTTCCGGACGGACAGTTAGGAATTATCACCTCGTTGGATTATACGTTCATGGTGACAGCAGAAACCGAATATTTGACTATTAGAGATGTAGGCGATGGGAGTTTACAGATCGTTACCGGGTTGGACCCGTTTTTTAATGAAACTCCGGACACTCAGTATTTGATTCAAAAGGAATTAGATGAGCCCACAGAACGTCCCTATGATGCTGTTTTGAACTATCTGGGAATAACCGGAGAATTGGATGTTAGGGAGGGAGTGGATGGTGTTGCGCAGATCATTACA
>CAZLUT010000059.1:4464-13313 GCA_964562805.1 uncultured bacterium
TACGGATGATTCTATTACTTTCATAGTGGAGCATGGGCAGACGATGGGGGAAGCGGCTTATACTTTAGCAATCCAAGCATTCCTAAGTAATCGTTTAGGAATAACAACCGGAGAATTGGATGTTAGGGAGGGAGTGGATGGTGTTGCGCAGATCATTACAAATGTTGATGAAAACGGTGATCCCACACTGGACTCTGCTTATTTGACAATAAGGGATTTGAGCGCCGAAACAAAAGCAATTGCATTAGACTTAAACGCCGCATTTAACGACACACTTTCAACCGAACGCCTAACGATAACAGAATTGCCTGATGGGACTTCGACGGTTACTACTGTATTGGACGAATTTTTCCAGCCTACGGATGATTCTATTACTTTCATAGTGGAGCATGGGCAGACGATGGGGGAAGCGCTAGATAACGCAGAACGCCAAGCGCTTTTGGATTATTTGAATAGAGCAGAAAATGATCAGGCTGTTTTTATGCAGGGGGCAGATGCGCTTTGGGCTAACGTGCTTGCCAGTCCCGACATTCCGTTCGTCAATATTGGAGGTCCTTTTGATGAGCCGTATTTCATAGTTTTACCAAACGGCCCTTATGACACTTCAAATGTTGGTTATGACTCATATCTTCAAAACTTGGCAATATATGACCAGCTCATGAAAACGATGGCTCAGTCAGTTATTGATCGTAATGGGCAGATGGTGTTAGATGCTTTTCCTGATTTATTTACCGCAGAAGGAGAACTTGTTGATTCATTTGTGCAGTTTGCAGCTGATAACAATTTACCGATACCACCTAAAGTATGGCTTGTTGATTTTTCAAGCATTGATCCAGCGGCACCTCTCGATCAGCTTCAAGCAACCGTGGATGATTTGAAAGGTGTGCTTGGGGAATATCCGGCAGTTTACTATAGCAGTTTATTGGAGCCGGAAGGTGGAGAAAATATTTCTGCTGTAGCTGATGCATTAGTTGGTGTTAACGAGGAGTTAAAAAACCACGTACGCTCAATTTTTATGGCTATGGTAGATCTTGAAGGCAATGAATTTTTGATACGAGCGGAAGATCTTGATAAAACAAATTATTGCTATAAACCTAACTACGGTTGCGGATTACCGGATGATTTTGAGCCATTAAGGCCGGAAGACAGAGCTGAGTGGTACAACGAGCTTGCTATTGCGCTGGGGGAGGCTGTCGAAGAGCCTGCGCCTGGTGTTGAACCAGCACAGTTTTTGACTGGAGCTGAGGCTACAGCGCAAATTTTAACAATCGTAGAAGATAAGGCTAGAGCAGAGGTTTCTTCAATGCTGCCGGCGAATATGGTAGAGGCAGCTGTAGCAAGCGCTATTGACCTTGCCAGCCAGCAGCTAGCAATACTTGATGAGGGAGAGCTTGTAGTTATTGCTACAGTGCTTTCGGCTGATCCCACAAATATTGATAAACTTCAGGGACTTGTAGAGGCGACAGATCGCGCATCAGCTGTCTCAGCAGCTTGCGGTGGAACAGATCCGACTTGCCCCGTTGATGCGTATCGCCACGTTCTTTGGAGTTATTACTTAGCTGTAGAGTTTGGTCCGGAATTTGCGCAGTTTGTAACGGATACTTACGAAGATGATACGATTCGCGATACCGGTAATACAGAAGCAGAACATCAGATGGACTATGCCAACAATGCCGTGGGCCGGACTTATGCGGCTATGGCACCCGCGTTAACTGATGACGAGATTCTGGGACTAATGAAGGACGATCCCAACGCAATCTTAGCTGCTTAGACCAAGTGAACTTTAATACCGGCTGAAGAAATTCAGCCGGTATTTTTTTTGTCAAAATGAGGACATGTGTCATGCAAGCTAGCAAGCATGAAACACATGTCCCCATTTTATGTAGGTCACATTTAAATGTGACCTACAATTTATCGTTATTCTATGCTATTATTCCCGTCTTATGACCGAGGAAAAAAAGAACCCCAAACACTATCCTTTTGCTGAGATCGAGCCCAAATGGCAGGACCATTGGCTAAAAAATAAGACCTTTAAAGCAGAGGATTTTTCTAAAAAGCCTAAGTATTACATCCTGGACATGTTTCCCTATCCCTCGGGAGCAGGGCTTCATGTGGGTCATCCTGAGGGCTATACAGCTACTGACATCATGGCACGCTTCAAAAGAATGCGCGGGTTTAATGTGCTCCATCCGATGGGCTGGGATGCCTTTGGTCTTCCGGCAGAGCAGTACGCTATCCAAACCGGAACCCATCCTCAAGAAACCACAGGGAAGAATATTCAAAATTTCCGTAAACAAATCATGCGTCTTGGGTTTTCTTATGATTGGGATAGAGAAGTCGATACGACAGATCCCGATTATTACAAATGGACTCAATGGATCTTCCTGAAACTTTATGAAAAAGGCTTGGCCTACCAAGCCGAGATCCCTGTTAATTGGTGCCCCGAATTAAAAACGGTTTTGGCTAATGAAGAGGTGATCGATGGCAAGTCCGAGCGCGGCGGACACCTCGTTGAAAGGCGCCCCATGCGCCAATGGATGCTCAAGATCACCGAGTATGCCGAGAAACTTTTAGAAGATCTAGATGATCTGGATTGGCCCGAGGGTCTCAAAGAAATGCAGCGCAATTGGATTGGTAAATCCGAAGGTGCGATGGTCGATTTTAAAGAAAAAGAAACCGGTGAGATTATCCGGGTTTTTACAACCCGTCCTGATACACTTTTTGGCGCGACTTATATGGTCTTGGCACCTGAACATCCTTTCGTGAACAAAATTACAACTAAAGATCAGAAAAAAGCGGTGACCCAGTATCAAACTGAAGCCAAAAAGAAAAGCGATATGGATCGCTTGGAACTCAACAAAGAAAAGACAGGAGTTTTTACGGGTGCTTACGCGATTAATCCCGTCAATAATGAAGAAATTCCAATTTGGATCGCTGACTATGTCATGATGAGTTATGGCACAGGTGCCATTATGGCAGTGCCAGGTCACGACGAGAGGGACCACGAGTTTGCCAAGAAATTCAAACTTAAGATCGTCGAAGTCGTTAAAGGCGGAAATGACGTCCAAGAAACTGCTTATACGGGTGATGGGGTCTCTATAAATTCCGGAATCATTAATGATCTGCCGACTTCTGAAGCAAAAAAGAAAATTACGAAATGGCTTCAAGATAAGAAACTTGGCAAAAAGAATGTTCAATACAAATTAAGGGACTGGGTATTTTCCCGCCAGCGTTATTGGGGCGAACCCTTTCCTCTGATCATTCGTGAAGACGGATCAGTCGTAGCGCTCCCTGAAAACGACCTTCCCTTGACTTTACCTGAGATGGATAAGTTTGAACCGAACGAAAAAGGAGACCCGCCGCTCTCGAACGCAACGGAATGGGTAAAAACTAAGGATCCTAAGACAGGCCGGCCTGCTGCGCGTGAGACAAACACCATGCCTCAATGGGCAGGGTCTTGTTGGTATTATCTGCGCTACCTTGATCCTAACAATTCCAAAAAAGGGTGGGACAAGGAAAAAGAAAAATACTGGATGCCGGTCGATCTTTATGTGGGCGGAGTAGAGCATGCCGTGCTTCATCTGCTTTATGCAAGATTTTGGCACAAGGTACTTTTTGATATTGGAGCCGTAAGTACTCGAGAGCCTTTCCAGCGTCTTATCAATCAAGGGCTTATTTTAGGAGAGGACGGAGAGAAGATGTCAAAGTCTCGGGGTAATGTTGTCAACCCGGATGATATGATCGATCAATACGGCGCTGATGCTTTTAGACTTTATGAGATGTTTATGGGCCCTCTGAGCCAAGTAAAGCCCTGGCAAACGAGAGGCCTTGAGGGGACTTATCGATTCTTGCAAAGAGTCTGGCGCCTTTTTGTCGCTGAGGACGGGGGGATTGAAAAAAATATTATCGAGAAAAAAGTCTCTCCTGAGCTCGATCAGCTCGTTCATCAAACCGTAAAAGAAGTTACTCTCGATACTCAAAACCTTGAATTTAATACAGCCATCGCTCAGCTCATGACACTTCTTAATGAATTTTACAAATTAAAAGAGATCCCGCGGAGCGCTGCCAAAACTTTTGTGTTGTTGCTTTCACCCTACGCGCCCCATATCGCTGAGGAGCTTTGGCAAAAGTTTGGAAACACGAAAATCATTGCCTCGGAAGAATGGCCGGCGTATGACGAGAAGATCTCAATGAAAAACATGCTGAACATAGCCGTTCAGATCAACGGGAAGATCAGGGAAAAATTTGACGTGCCCCGCGATATTTCAAAAGAAGAACTTGAACGTGTTGCTCTCAAGTTAGAAAACATTAAACGGGTCATGGGAGACAAGGTTCCCAAAAAAATAATTGTCGTCCCCGGACGCCTCGTTAATATTTTACTCTAGATTTTATGTGTTATGCCATCCCAGGAAAAGTAAAACGGATCGAAGACAAAACAGTTTTTGTTGATTATTTCGGCGAAGAACGCAAAGCCCACAATGAATTGGAAGAGCTTCAAATCGGAGATTATATCTACGCTCAAGGCGGTTATGTTATTAATAAGATCCCACTTGAAGAAGCCGAAGAAGTGCTTCACACATGGAAAGAAATGTTTTTTGAGCTTCAGGAGGCAGATCTCCGTCTTTCGCAAGTTAATTTAGAAGATGCCGGAATCGACCGCAAACTTAACCTTCTTTTTGACCGTGTCATGGAAGGCAGGGAACCCAAAAGGGAAGAAGTCAAAAAACTTCTTGAGCTCGAGAGCCCTAATGAATACGACCTGTTTTTTAAAACCGCAAATTTTTTAAGACAAAAGTATCTTAAAAACTCCTGTTGTGTTCATGGAATTTTAGAAATTTCTAATTATTGTAAGCAAGGCTGTCTTTATTGCGGCATCTCTTCATCGAATAAACCACTTAAACGATATCGAATGACTCCCGAACAAGTCGTAGAGGCAGCATGTGTAGCAATTAAGCGTCATGGATTTAAAGCTCTCGTTTTACAAAGCGGAGAAGATCCGGGTTACACAATAAAAGACTATGCCTGGATCATTAAAACTATCAAAGAAAAAGCCCCTGCCCTTATTTTTATTAGCTTTGGAGAAGTGGGGATCGATGGACTTAAAACTTTGTTCGAAGCCGGAGCTCGCGGGCTTTTAATGCGATTTGAGACTTCTAATCCCGAGCTTTATAAAAAAATTCATCCAGGCTGTTCATTGGATACCAGGATCGAACATATTAAAAAAGCTTATGAGATGGGATATTTGATTATTACAGGAGGCCTTATCGGCCTGCCGGGACAAACGCGTGAGGATATCTTGAACGATCTTTATCTGACGCGGGAATTAAATGCTGAGATGTATAGCTTTGGTCCTTTCTTACCACATCCCGAGTCTCCCTTAGCTAATGAAAAGCCCGTTAGCGAACTTGAGATGCTGAAAGTTTTGGCGGCAGCCCGTTTTGTGGAGCCAAAAGAGGCGAGAATTTTAATTACGACAGCTTTTGAGACTCTGAGTAGTGAAGCCCGGAAAAAGGGTCTTCTTTCGGGTGGAAATTCAGTTATGATCAATGTGACGCCCGTCCAATATAGAGGGCAATACGATATTTATCCTAATCGGGCTTATGGAAAAGAAGAAATCCAAAATCAAATTGATGAGACGCTTTATTTATTGAGATCTTTAGGGCGAGCACCGACGGATCTAGGAACTAGATAATAAAAAACGGGGACATGTGCTTCTGCCAAATATGGCATTCATGGCACGTGTCCCCGTTTTTTGTTTAATTATTCTACTTTTAACTGAATATTTGTTATTCCGCGTCCGCCTTGGATGTGGATCAAATGTCCGCAGCCGGGACATTCAGCAACCGGCATCGCTTCATGACCATCACCTGAATCAAGAGGGCAAGGCTTATCAAATCCACATTTGTCACATTTAAGATGGCCCGGAACAATTGTGAGATTTAATTTTGAACCTTTAAGGGGCGTCTCTAATATCAGATTAACAAAAGCTTGCTTAAAAGATTCTTCGGAGTGAATATCAAGAGCGCCGATAGAAAAAGAGATCTCTTTTACTGCTTCGTTTGATTTTAAAGGATTTTCTTCAAGCTGTTTTAGAATAACATCAATGACATCTTTCATTAGCGAGTATTCATGCATAAGTGCTCCTTTACACCGTAGGTCACACTTAAGTGTGACCTACAAATCTTAGGTATGTGTCCAGCTATCTAATATTTCTTTCGTTCTCTTAATAAGTTCTGGTAAAGCAGCTTTTACCTTGGGCGTAAATTCTTCAATAAATTCGTAAGGATTTTCGACTTCCATCCCCAAGATCCGGATTTCTTCCGGGAAAGGGATCTTGAGACGTTCTGCCATGGCCAAGACTTCGGGAATACCGGCATAGTGAGGTGAGGGCCCGATTACTTTTTTAAAGTCCGCGGGACCAAACTCCATAATAGTTCCAGGTTCGTTTTTGCCTGTTTGAATGGAGTCGATCAGAAGAGCTTTCTTAAAGCCGGACATCCTTTCCATAAGAACGAGACCAGCTTCACTTGTTTCGATGATATCAACTGATTCAGTTGGGAAATCTTTTCGGATCTCGCGGGCTGCGGCTAGAGCGACTCCGTCATCGCAGAGCAGATCGTTTCCTAGGGCTAGAAGTAAAAAAGGTGTTTGCTGGGAGCTCAACGCTTCATTTCTCGAACCACTTGACCTTGAGGGTCTAAGACTCGAGCTATTAAAGGCATTTGACCCGGGAGAGAATGGGTAGCGCAGGCATGACAAGGATCGTAAGCACGAAAAGCCATTTCGACTTTATTCAAAAGACCTTCGTTGACCTCGCCATTCTTGATCATACCTTTTGCTGCCTTCTCAACGCTCATTGCCATGCGGGCTGAGTTGTTTTGAGTCGCAACAATAAGGTTACATTTTTTCATAAGGCCTCTTTCATCAGTTTCAAAGTGATGATAAAGAGTGCCGCGCGGCGCTTCAACGACACCAACACCCCTCCCGGGTTTGTTGGTAGGAATAGTTCTGATATCGGTGCTTGTAATATCAGGGTCATCAAGAAGCTGTACCATTCTTTCTCCGGCATAGATCATTTCGACGACACGCGCCCAGTGATTTGCCAAAGTGTGATGAACCGGCTTCGGGAGTGTCGCATAAAATTCTTGATAAGCTTTTTCGGCTAGAGGAGTCGCCATACCGCTTGATACGTTCAAACGGGCTAGGGGAGCGACAGAATAAATCCCTGAATCTTTACCGGCTTCAAAGCCTTTCCATCCAATAGCTTTTAAGTAGCAAAACTTAACATAACTCCACGGCTCGACATGTTCGGCGATATGATCTAAATAATCCCGGCCTTCGAATTGAACAAAATCTTTTCCATCAGGATCTACAACCTTAACAATGCCGTCATAAAAATTGGGATGATTATTCTTATCCATCAGCCCCATATAGTAAGTAGGGTGGGTATAAGCGTCTGAAGTGATCAGATCAACATACTCTTTATTTTTAATAACGATATCTTTAAAAACATCGAGAGTAAAAAGTGAGAAATCCAAAGCGTCTTTCGCGATCTTTTTGAGTTCAGGCAACTCTTCTTTAGTGATGCCTTTTGCAACACCGCCCGGAAGACCCATAACAGGGTGAATTACCTTGCCACCGATCTGGGAAATGAGCTCTCTCACGCGGCGCCGTGTACTAATAACTTTTTTACCGATCTCAAGACCAACTTTTTCAATAACACCTACTACGTTACGAAGAGCGGGAGGAGCATCCGGTCCCACGATAAAATCAGGCCCACCCAAAATATAGACATGAAGCGCGTGATCTTCGTGCATAAAAGCGTTGTAAGCCAGTTCACGAATTTTCTTAGCCGGTTCTGTTGGTTCGACTTTATAAAGATCATCCAAGGCTTTAGTGGCAGCCATGTGATGAGCCATAGGACAAACACCGCAGATACGGCTTGTAATCTGAGGCATGTCCTCAGCCGGACGCCCCAAACTAAAAATTTCGAATCCTCTTAATTCAGGGATCTGAAAATAAGCCTTATCCACATTGCCTTCATCATTCAAAAAGATATCAATTTTTCCGTGCCCTTCAAGCCTTGTAATGGGATCAACCGTAATTCTTCGTGGATTTTTCTCTGTCATTTGAAGCTCCTAATCAGAATCCTTTAGATTCGTTTTTCTTCTAAGCAGTGATGAGGCAAGTCCGTAGCGGTAAAAGGTACCGACCGGATCAGGAATGCCGTCCAAAACTTTATCTATTTCTTTTTCCTCGGTAGCGGCCATCTCAGAAGCTACGCAAGAAAGGATCTTAGCGCCATGATCGTGAACTCGGGAAGTCGGACCGAAACAGCCCGTACAAGGCATATTGCCTTTAGGGCAGCGCGCTTCACAACCCATGCGAGTTGCAGGCCCCATACAGACAAGCCCTTGAGCCAGCATGCATTTTTCGGTGTCAATCTCAACTTCGTGCGGTCTCTTAAATTCGGTGATCGCCAAGTCCTCAGGCTTTGAATCAACTCGGGGACATTCGTGGCAAAGGGCCATATCAGGTGTTAAAACTGTTCCTTTGGGAGGAAGTTTTCCGGAAAGCAGCACTCCTAGCGCTTCATTTAAAAGCTTGGGACTCGGTGCACAACCGGGTAGATAATAATCAACATCAACTACCTGATCCAAGGCTCTTACGACATTCCGAAAAGCGGGAAGGGTAGCTTCGGTATTACCTTCAACATATTTTGTTTGAGGACGAGTGCCTTTAGGGTTTTCAACCGAAGGACAGTCGTGATAAATATACTGCATCATTTCTTCTTTTGAAAATTGATTGGCAAGCCCTGGGATACCGCCTTGATGGGAGCACGAGCCATA
>CAZLUT010000060.1:0-13231 GCA_964562805.1 uncultured bacterium
GGCGCCCAGCACCAGACTCCCTCGACTGAGACGGTAATTAAAACCTACGTTTGTACTGTAGTTGAGAGTGCTAGTATTCGTATTAACGCCCTTAAAAGTGCCTGTATCCGTTAGATTACTTGAATATCTCAGACCATTTTGCCAGGAAAAAGAATACCTTTTTTTGGGGAAATAAACAAAACCTAATCTAAAAGCCATCCGAAGAGTTGCGTCTATTGGCTTGACTTGATTTAAAAAAGCAAATTCCTTACTAGTGCTCCAGCCCGCCCGAATTTGCAGAGTTCCCGGTCTGCGAATTGATAATGCAACACCAGGTTCAGTCACTAAGGCGTCATCCGGCTTCCATTTGCCGTCAGAGCGCGTTCTGCGGGATCCTTGTCCCCGGTAATCAGTTGTATAGTAATTTGTCAAACTTAGTGAACCTGTGGAATAATCTCTCCAAAATCGTTTCGAAAAAATTGAGGGCCTAAGATTAAGAATTTCTTTTTCTGCGAGCTCCTCATATAACGAACCCTCCTCCATTTCTTCCGGCCGTAACAGATCATCATACGACCTCCTCTGATGCTGAGCGAGACGCCATTCGAGCTCATCAAGCTGATTAAGCTGGTCACGCGCCGGTCCCTGGATATCAAAGGCGCGTTGCGCTGTATACTGAGGACCCATAAAATAATCGGGCGACTCTATTTTTCCTCTAACCTCCTCCTCCGCCCTCTCCCTCTCTTCTTCTTTTTCTTCCGCAAGAACCTTTTCTTTTGATATCGTAAATGTAAAACTCAGAACTCCCGCTCTTCGCTCCTCAAGATAATTAACCGGGGCACTGAAAAGAATGCGAAGTTCGTTCACCGCAAAATAAGGATCTTTTAACCCTAAACCTTCCGTTGCAAGCTTATCCTTTTTAAAAATAGCCTGAGTTACAACGCCTGCCGCAGGTATATTTGCGTTTTCTTTGGCAATAATAAGAGGTTCTTCAAAATTTATTTTTATTCTCCGACTGCTCATATCTTGCTCGATTATCACTAGCGGCTCACGCGGGATTGAAAAAATAATTTCAAAAGAAGCTTCGTTTTCAAACGCTTGAAGCCGTGTAGCAACCACGCGCATCAATCCCTGTTTTATCTCTGTTTTAATCTCTTTCTTCACCCTTTGACTATCATTTTTAATCGCACCTTCGGCAAAAAGACATACATTCCCTCCAAACAAAACGACAAAAACCATAAACATGCATGTTTTGAGGTTTTTTAAATTCATCTCACTAATCCATCAGCCGTCAGCCTGTTTTTTGATTATTTGATAAACCTAACAAATCAACAATAAGAGTTTCTAATAAATACCGATGATTCAAAGAGCTTGATTTTATCTTTTTATCAAAATTGATTAATTTTCCGAGCCAACCCTCTATTTTGCTCCGCTCAAAGCGGGAGGCTGAGGTGAAGAGGGATTTCACAGCATAAGGATGGCGCTTTATGATGGATTTTTCAATTCCGGGCCGTGCTATAGCGCTAGCCTCGCGAATTACGGATTCGGGATAATTACGAATGTGGTTTTTGTCAACTGAAAAGCGTTTTGAATCAACCTGAAGCCTTGTTAGCAGCGAGTGCGCTGCCTTAATTTGAGTAAAAAAAGTAATCAACTTTCCTAAAACTACTTGAGGAGCTGTTCCTTCAATTTCGATCATTTGATGAAGCAGCGATAAGGCTTTTCGGGAACTTCGCATCCCCAACGCGTTTGAAAAAGCAAATAAATTCCGGTCAATCTGAAAATCAAGAAAAGATTCAAGGTGAATTCGCGATATTTCAATATTGTCTCCCATTTGAAGCAAAACCTGATCTAGCTGGTCCCAAAAAAGATCTTCTTCTTCATTTGCGTCAATCCACTCGACCAAATCTTTTTCCTGTATTCTTTTGCCGGCCGCCCGAATCTTCTGGATAGCTCTTACCTTAAGAGGCTTAGCTTCAGCGCTCGAAAAGAAGCTCCTAATTTCAACCAGCCCCTCAGGAGCACCTGAATCCTTAATTGGCCATTTACCATCGGCAACAACTGCAACTAAAACCGCTTCAGCCGACTGCTTCACTTTCAAAACAACGCTTTCAAAAAACTTCCTTATTTCTTCGGCCTTGTTTGCGGTTATTTTTGATGACAGATTGTTAAGATCAAGCCTGACAACTTTTCGCTGGGTAAAAATAGGTTTTGTGCTTAAAGATTCTAAAATTCGGCGGGTAATTTCTGTAATTATTTCCAGATTATCGGTGAGATTAATCGAAAAACGTTCCACGGCCATCGCATCGCTAGCTTCATCTTTCAAGAAAGACTCCACTGCTTCAGCGATTCCGTCATTGATCTCTCGGGTAAGGTCACCCTCGTAAATTACTATCAAGATGGTTCCTCATCCCCGATTAGGCGGTAGGGTTATTTTTTATTTCTTTATTTTCACTCCCGACAACAATTCTCTTCAAATCCTCATAATACTCATACATTGGATTCAAAAAGAAACACTTCTGATTACCCCGCCTTTTTGACTGAAAGAGACCCTCTTTTTCCAGGTAACGCAGTTCTCTGGATAAATTGCCCGGGTCTAGCTTCACCAAGGAGGCGATCTCTCTTAGGTAATGCTTGGCTTCCTGATGGTTAAAAAAATAGGTTAATAATTTACTTCTTAACTGTGAATGAAACGGCAAAATCATTTTTCACTCCTTTGTTGTAACAACGTTGTTTTAATACAATGTTGTTTATATACAACAACTGTAGTCTACAACTACAACAAAGTCAAATTTTAATTGAAAATTCTTGAAGAAGTTTAGAAACGGTAGATTCGAACGTTTCGAGTGAAAATGGCTTCTTTAGGATTTGATATTTGAATTTTAGAGCATTCAATTCTTCAATTCGCTCATGATGCCCGGTAATCAACACCCATTTGGTGTTAGAGGCGATTTCAGGGGCTATATCGGTCAGTATGGCCCTTCCATCCCTAATTGGCATTGTTAAGTCCAAAAAAACGATCTCGGGCCGATCTCCTACGATGATTTCGTATGCTTCCCCGCCATTTTTAGCATTCAGCACTTGAAACCCTTTTTCGATCAAAAATTCAACAAGTAACGTCCGGATGACATTATCATCATCGGCAACTAAAATCTTAATCGTCGCGGGATTAATGTCTACCCCTTGGTCCCGGGGCTGAGTTTTTTTAATAACTCCTTCAATTTGAACTAAAAAATCTTCAAATCCAATACCCTTTCTAACTATATCGGCCGCTCCAAGCTGTTTTAAGCGGCTAATTTGATCTTCCGTTCCATAACCAGTTAAAACAACTACCTTACAGTCCTTATCAACGGACTTCATGTGTTCGAGGCACTCAACTCCGCTCATAACCGGCATAATTAAATCCAAAACGGTCAAATCAGGCTTCTCCTTTTTAAAATACTCAAGCCCCAGCTTTCCGTTCTCAGCAGTTACTACCAAAAAGCCCTTCTCAATAAAAAATTCAGATAAAGCGTTCCGAATTACCGAGTCATCATCAATAATTAATATTTTTTTATTTTTCAATTTTTTGCCGCCTCGTAAAAATGTTCTTCCAATTCACTGATTTTAAAAGGTTTTTTTAAAAAACTCTGAATCCCTAGTTTGTACAACGACTGCACATCTTCTAATACAACTCCGCTCATTGCAATAATCTTAATTCCTTTTTTTTGAATATCGGCCTGTCGAATTAGCTCAGGTCCCGAAAGCCCGGGCATCAATAAATCCAAGAAAACAATATCAGGCTCTATTTTATCAATCATTTCAAGTCCTTCCCGTCCATCCTTGGCAACCCAGACTTTGTGCCCTAATAACTCGATTGCCTCCTTAATAGCATTGCGAATCGGCTCTTCGTCATCAATCACCAGAACTTCCTTTTTAGAAACAGGCTTGTTTTCTCTCCGAGGAGTTGGGGCATTTCCCGTTTTAGCAGGCTTTTTAATTTCTTCAACAGGGATTTTAACGGTAAAGGAGGTTCCTTTTTTATAAACGGACTCAACCTCAATTACGCCGCCATGCGATTGAATAATCCCATAAGAAATCGATAGTCCGAGACCTGTGCCGGGAGCTGTTTTTGACCCTCCTCCCAAAATACCTTTTTTGGTAAAAAAAGGCTCAAATATCTTCTGCTTATCATCCTCTTTAATCCCCTCACCATTATCTCTTACTTCCAAGAGCGCCCATTTATTTGCCCGGCTGATATTAATTCCAATTTTTGGATTCTTAACAGTAAGCAAAGCGTCTCGGGCGTTGGTCAGGAGATTCAGCACCACTTGCGAAATCTGACCTTTGTCGATTTGAATCAGAGGTAAGGGCTTAAAGTTCATGGCTAATTCAATGCCGCGAGCCTGAAAATCCGCTTCGATAATACCCAGCGTCTCCTCAACAACTTCCTGGAGACTTTCTGGTTTTTTTTCCGAACTCTTTCTGCGGGAAAAAACAAGAAGGCTTGTAATAATTTTAGCGGCTCTCTCAGAAGATTCCACAGCTACCTTCAAAGCCTTCTCCATTCTCTCAGCGCCCTTACCGCTCAAAGCCAAATCAGCATGAAGCCGGATACCCGCGATTAAATTGTTAAATTCATGCGCCATTCCGGCTGATAAGGTGCCAACGGCCGCTAGCTTTGAAGTTTCAAATAGCTGGGTCTGCACCTCTTTATATTCTTTTTCACGCTTCATATCCGGAGTAATATTTCGAAACACCAAAACCCCGCCCCGAGCTACACCTTTCGAGTCCTGCTTCAAAAAGTGATTTACCCGAAAAATTTCACCGGTTTTCTCATCTGCAACCTTTACCGAATCAGGAAATCTGCCATCCTCTTTTTCGGGAAGGATCGATAAAATTTCGTTCAAAAGGCAACCTCTAACATTGGCCTCCTTTTTCCCTATCATTTCTTCAGCGCTACGGTTAAGACGTCTTGCGGCTTCCTTTTCATCATAAATGAAAAGTGCATCACTCATCGCATGGAAGGTATCTTCCCATTCAGCCCGTGCCTCTTCAGTTTCTAGGAGTGAACTCACAAGCTCCTCAGTTCTTTTCTTTACCTGATCCTCGAGACTACCGTAAAGCTTCTCAAGAGAAGACGCCATTTGATTAAAATTCTGGGACAAGCGGCCAATTTCATCCTCGATATGAATATCAGCTCTGACCGAAAAATCCCCTTCGCTAAAATTCGTCACGGCCCGGCTAAGCCTCGAAAGAGGTCTTACGATCTGTCTTGAAATGAACCACAGGGCCAAAAAAGCAAAGAAAATCACAATAATGGCAGCGACCGCCAAATTTTCCCTCAAATCATATAACGGTTTTAAAACATCGCCGAGCGGCTCTTCGGCGATAAGCCCGACTCCCAATTCATCCAAGAAACGGTATGAACCCACCATTGTTTTATTTTTTAGCCCGGCATAAATGCCGGCACCTTCATGGTCCCGGACGGCACGCTCTGTACCGCTCGTAATTATCCTCTCTCTAAATGGCGCGGCTTTTTTCGAGAAATTTGGATCCAATAAAAGAAAATGCTGATCAAACAAATAAGTTTTAACAGCTTCACCGGCGCCCGACTGCTCGATAACAAGCGTTATGGCCGGTTCAATATTATGCCGACCAACCAACACTCCTAAGGGCAATCCTGCAAAGCTTGAGATCGGAACTCCACTGTAAACATTAGGTTCTTTTTCGCCAGGTAAAATGCGAATTTTATCCGTATAGGCCCCCTTCAACCCTTTTTTAAAAAACAACTGCTCTCTAAAAATCTTTCCCACATTTTCAAGATTTGAAGAAATAATAACGCGGCCCTCTCTAGGATCCAAGATCATAAATTCTTCAAACTCGGCGTTTCTTCTGAGCGCTCCCCTTAAAAACCCACGAATATTCGCGGTAATTTGTTTTTTTCTGCGTTCAACAGCCTTTCCTTCTAATTCAAGCTGATCGAGCTCCTTAAGCGGAGAGGCGTTTGATAAAATCTTCAAAGATTCACGGCTTGAAGAAAAATATTCATCCATTCCACGACTTTTCAAGGTCATAACCGAATTTAAATGGTCTTCGGCAATATCGGTGACGGATTTCTTTTGGCCCACATAGGTCACGACCGCCAAAAGCATAGGAGCCAAAATAATAATCGGCAGGAATCTCAGAATAACCTTTGTCTGAATACCGCGATACCAAGGAATCTTTTTAAGCGCTTCGGCCATTAGTCGCTCTGCCTCTTTAAAGTTTCCTTAGAAAAAAAATGACTTAGATCAGGATAGCTTGTTAAATATTCTTTTTTAAAAGCCGCATCCGCTAAAGTTTCCCATTTGTTCGGAAAAATAGACCCAATAATACCGTTTTTATCTTTCAGATAATTCTTATTCTGCTGCAAAGTAGCTTCAACCTGCAAATAAGAAAGGCTTCCGTCTCTTGCCAAAACCGCCCGAACCGCTTCACCTATTTGAAAGAAGCTGTTTTCATAGCCGTGATATGTAAATTTCAATAAATCTTCAATCAGATTTTTATGCTTCTCATACGCGCTGACGGTCGTAAAAACCGAAAGCCCTATGGTTTCAAATTCCTTAGGCTCAAGAATTGTAAAACGATCCCGATAGGGCTCTAATCGTTTATCACGAAATACATTCCGACCCGAAATAATTTTGGCGCGGGAATCAATAAGAGCAAACGGTGTCGGGTAAGCCTCCCGAACATCTGATCCTTTTTTCTTTCCTAAAGAAAAAATAGCGCCCCGCGCACCGTCTGTTATAAGAAATTTTTCATCAATAACTCCCGCTTCAGATTTTCCGCCTGATCCTTCCAAGGAAATAAAAACGGTGGGGTCATTTTGAAATATAACTCCCAACAATCTAAATTCTGGATTTTTTAATTGCGCTTCAAGAAGCGAGAAGGAGGAAACGACGCCAATCAGAGCTTTACCTGATTTTACTTCGCTAATTACATCGGCTTCACTTGGTAAATGCTCAATCGCGATCGTCCTTCCAAGGCGGTTATAATAGCCCTTGTCACGCGCCAGGTAAAATCCAGCGAAGTCAGCCTCGGGTAAACCAGGCAGCGCGATCTTCGTAACATCTTTTTGTTTAAAAGATAAACTGAATTCATCTAAGTTTACCTCTTCTACCAGAACCGGATTATCAAGCACTGCTTCTTCAAGCAAAACACGCTGCATTTGCCACCAATCCCTCTCGGTCACTTCCCCTACTGAACGACCCGGCTGATAAACATAAGGAATTGATTCCTGTAAAAATAACGAATAAATATTTTTACGGTTAAAAATATTTTCCTGAAAATTACCTATCGCATTATCTACTAACCGCTTTACTGCCAATGGGTCAGATTGAAGCCACTTTTGAGTAGTTACAATAATCGGACCTTTGAAATAAATTCCAAATTCGTAAGGATAAATAAAAAAATCGGTATCTTTTTTATTTTTGAATTTCACGATTTCAGGAAATGTATCAACTATTACAATATCGGCATCTTGGTAGTCCTTGTGATTTTTGGGGTCGTGAGAAACCCAGGTCAAATCCTGATAAGAAATAAAGACTTGCCTCAAAAACTGCCGGAATAAAACCTCGCCTAACGAACCGGGTTCGTACAAGACTCGCTTCCCCTTTAAATCGCTATAACTTCGCATGAAAACATTATCTTTTATCGCGAAAGCAATGGGGGTATCCTGAAAAGGGCTTGATAACGCTACCAAGGGAATGTTTTTAGAGCGGGCTTTAAGGTAGTCCTCGGGTGATAAGAAGCCAATTAGAGCTCGCCCCTCTGTTAGCTCTTTCATAACATCTTTTGCTGAATTAACCGTCAGAAACTTATACTGAGGCTGATGATCAAGCGGGATAAATCCCACGAGATTAGGTCTCTCCCCTCGATCTACAACAATTACTTCCTTTAAACCTTCCGAGTTTACAGGTTGGCTGTTAAAAAGAAAAAAAGAGAGAACCAGTATCGTAAATAAGCTTATTAGCTTAGTTTTCTTCATTATATATAGGTGCTTTGGAGAGATTAGATTGCCTGGTGTTTGATGGCGATTTCTTTAACCGCACGCGATAGAGCAGGCACTCCCCAGCTCTAATAGCGAAATTATCCCCCTTTTTAATCTTATCTTCAAGGAAAATCAGGTCTTCAGGGTCGAGTGCAGGCAGGATCACCTAGGTTAGGCTTGATTTTCTCGGGACCCAGCTCTCCGAACTCAGATCCAAGATTTAGTACTGTTCGCTAATGTCGGGGTTCTTTAGAACCGGCTGATCATATTGCGAATCAAAAAAATCGTGAGCGATTTCCCCAAATGACCGCGGAGGGCCCAGGTCAGGATCCGGGGCCAATTTTTCTCCCAGCCATTCAACTGGCACCACAAAGGGTGACACCAATAACAAACCTAGCCTTGACACAGAATTACTGAATCTAAACCAGGTTGAATTAGTAAGCTCGTACTTGTCACCTATCCAGCTATCAACTTCTGCGGCGCGTTTATCAAATAAATCCCACGCCCCATCATAAGAAGTTGCGTAGAGTCCGGTCGCGCTTTTCGTATATTCCGGGATTAAAACATTGTTATAAGTAACACCATACAAATAACGGACCTCGCCATCACTTTCTTTTATCGACTTAGCACGGACAACGCGATGCATAGGAGCGCACGCAGACAAAGTAATTAGAAAAATTAACAAAATTGAAACCACCACATTTACTTTTTTCATCTGCTCGTTCCCTCTTTCTGTATTTGACTATCCACTTTCACTAACCACTGGTTATTTTATGATTTGGTTACCCAACTTCCATTCGGCAACTGAATTTTTTCACCTGGTTTTGCTTTTTTTCGCTGCACCTCGGCAAAAACACTCCTCACCGTATGAATCGCCTGTTTATCTAAATGGTTCTGTTCCACAATTGCTTGATAAATAACATTCCGCGCTTTATTTTCGCTCGCAGCCAGCTGGTTGACATCTGCATCGTCAGTAAAACTTGTTACCAGCCCCTCATTATTCTCACCGAGACTCCCAACCGATTTTAAAGTCATTAATTTATTGTAGTTGCTTTTTCTTTTATTGAGAGCTAATTGAATTGAAGGTGTGATTTCTTTTAAATCATAGCCGCCCTCAGCATAAGCGCTTTTAGGTTCAAACCACTTACTTGCAACTGACAGGAGGGAAAGTCGAGTCGGCTGTTTAGCTGGAGTTCCCGGTAAAGCCGCTTCTTTAGCGATCATATCCTCAATACCAACCGCGGTTTCTTTAAGCTCCCTCACATCGATAATAACATGAGCCTTTATCGTAATAGGCTTCTCCGGATCCCCAACGGCCTTTACGGTACACGCGGCTACTATCAATCCGAGTAAACAAAAATAAATTAATTTATTTTTTTGCATCACGAAATCTCCATTAATTAAGTTGGCTCCATTTTTCGATAAGCGACTTAAGCTTCTTATTTTCTAATACCGTTTCAAAAGTATTTCCCGAAATATCAACCGGAATATCAAGGTGTAATTTTGGGTTGTTTAATTGTAAATGAAATCGCCAAAACCCGCCAGGAAGATGGCTTTTAATCTTTAATTTTAATTCATCAAAATAATAATCCTCATCGCTTTCAATTTCCTGTTCAAAGATATCCTTAGCAATCCCTTCAGGGACCCATTCCGCCAATGTCTTTAAATATTTTGACCGGAATTTTCCGCCGGGCGGAGGACAGAGGAGTTCCCCCTCGACACCCGTTATTTTTTCCCTTATCGTTTCAACCGATAAATAACCCGCGCACTTACCTGATGCCCTCTTAAAAACACCTCCGACCTCAGTGGAAAGCCCTGACAAATCAAACTCACCAATACGAAGCGTTGCTTTTGTTTTATGATTATTAAACAGCTGATAGTCAAAATCCCCATCAAAAGCACCTCCGCTCCATTCACCACGAAAGACGCCGGAATAATCCCCCTCTCTTTCCTTTAACGAGACTTCCACATCTTTTATTTTAAAATAATCGTATTGAAGTCCTTTGACAGAAATCATTCCACCCCGCACGATCTCATCCGGAACTAAGCTATATCGAAATGGAATTTCAGCATCTAAATCATCCAGGTTCATCTTTTGTGAATTAAAGGCAATGTCTTGGAGTTCTATCAAACCCCGTTTTTTCGCAATTGATTCTTTATAATCTAAAATTAAACGGGCAGTACCCACCTTAAGAATTCCTTCATCAGGATCTTTAGCAAGCTGATATTCAACATTTTTAATTTCGATCGGGCGCCACGGGATTAATTGGAATTGCTTGATTTTAAAATATCCGGTCTTGGGATACACTTTTGTTATGACGTTCTCGGCAATTGTCTTGGGTAAAGGCGAAAGCAAAAAGAGTACCGTAATCCCGGTAAGAACAACCAGCAATATAAGAAGTACTAAAAAAAACCGGTACAATTAGTCCCGCCCAACGTATTCACCGGTTTCCGTATTCACTTTAACAAGGGTTCCCTCTTCAATAAAAATAGGGATTTGAAGCTGTAGGCCTGTTTCAGTCTTTCCAGGTTTCATATTGTTAGAAACCGAATCTCCTCTAACCCAGGGGGGTGCTTCTGTCACCTTAAGGACGACTTGCTTGGGCAATCGCAATCTCACAGGATTGCCGGCGTGAAAATCAAGATCAAGCTCCATATTCTCTTTCAAATAATACCGGTCATTCCCTACAAAGCTTTCGGATATTGTTACCGTATTGTAATCATTCATATCCATAAAATGATAGCCGCTTGAATCCTGATAAAGGTATTGAGCGCGCCTCGGCTCCAAATAAACATTCTCAACGTCTTCTGTAGAAGAAAATTTGTTTTGTATTTGCTCGCCTGTTGCGATGCTTTTAAGAGTCATCTGAACAAAGGCCCTCTTGTTGCCGGGAGTCCGATGAATCACATCCGTTGCGATATGAATATTCCCCCTATACATAATTGCCGTACCGCGTCTTACATCATTTGCCTGCATAAAATCTTATCTCCTTAAATGTCATAATATTATTTGCTTATCTATTCAACAATCCCTTCGGGATCATAATGAACCGTAACTTCCATGCCAGGATTTTTTTTGATCAAACCGTAACGAATTCGTTCGGTTAATTTGTGCGCCTCAATAAAATCCGTTTCATTTCGAATCGTAATATGAAATTCCGCAAATATTTTATTACCGACTTTTCTGGCTCTCAATTTATGGATATCCGCGATTTTATCGTCAAAATTGATCACAAAATCCTTAATACTGGCCTGCAGTTCTTTCGGAGCCTCCCGATCCATCAGCTCCTGCACTGATTGGAAACCAATCTTATAGGTGTAATAACCGATATAAACACTAATAACAATTGAGATCAATAAATCCCACATGACAAGACCTGTTAGTTTCACCAGCACAAGAGCTCCGATAACGCCGATATTGGCTAAAATATCTGAAGAAAAATGAAGTTCTTCAGTCTTCAAAATAATGGAATCGGTCTTTCTTGACACATGGCGCAGCTTAACAACCAAAAGAACGCTGATAATAATTGAAAAAATCATTACGCTAATACCCGCTGAAAAAGCTGTCAGATGGGATCCAACTATCATTCTTTTGATAGCTTCATAGAGCAAATACAAAACTGAGAGTAACATCAAAAAGCATTGAAAAAGCCCTGCAATATGTTCAATTTTCCCATGCCCGTAGGGATGGTTTTCATCGGCTGGCTTTTCTGCTTTGTGGCCTGCAAATAAATTAATGAGGGACATCAATAAATCCATAAAAGAATCCGCCGCTGATGAGAGAATTGCCATCGAATGAGTCAGGAAAGCCGTTATCACCTTAAGAACGGTTAATAAAAATGCTACTGAAACCGAATAAATCAATACGCGAACTTTTTTTCTACCTAAATCTTTCATTTTCCTTTATCCCTTAAGCCTCCCGCCAAAGAAGAGAAAGCATTCTACCCGTAGAAACCCCATCTCTTCGGTAAGAAAAGAATTTCTCACGTGATTCAAGTGTTGAACGCCTAGAATTTATTATATTCTTGGAAAGAAATCCATTGCTTATTAAGACGTCGCTCGCGTAACGGCCAGCGTCAAAATAGTGCTTTGGGCCATCTTCTCTTTTCTTAAAATATTCCGTCGGAAAATGAAAAATAAAATCATCGCCCACTTCAAAATCTTCAAACTGAAGCGACGGCCCCAGCCGGGCCTCCAAGCAGTCCGGCCTTGAATTAAATTTGGCTTTAATTAATTGAATTCCCTTCTCAATAATTCCACACTTCAAACTTCGCCAACCACAATGAAGCAAACAAAGTATTTTTTTTTCGGGATCAGTGATAAAAAGAGGCAGGCAATCAGCTGTTTGGATCGTAAGGATAAGTCTCGGTTCGTTTGTGATTAACCCATCGGTCGAGCAAAGAGCATCTGATTGATTTAGCGAGCCTCGACCGCCGTCACGCGCGGTAACTATTTGAATTTCACTTCCGTGCACCTGCTTGATTCCAACCGCCCTCTCGGGCTTCAAGTTAAGCAGACTGAAAAGTTTCTGACGGTCCCCAGCTCCTCCGACATCTTCAAACCGCCCGTTGAGAGGGCGGTAGGAAGTAAGCGCTTTTATTTTAGGGTTAGAAAACTGATAAGTATAAAAAGCTTCGCTTGCATTCTTCGAGGCTGATTTCACACCTTGCGCCGCATGACCCGTTTTTCTTTTGACGAATCATAAGGCGGATCAAAAAGATTTTCCGACGTTAAAAGTTCAACGGCATTCTGGGCAATTTCATCATTCATAAAATGCTGTATAACTTTTCCATCGGTCAAATAATTAGCGAGCCCGCCAAAAAGCATTCCTTGGTCAAGCGCTAAGTATTTATAGGCAACCAAACTGGTCTCAACCGTAACCGCATCATAAAATCCGTATTCCCCATAAATATCATAAAGCTCGATTAATTTACGAAAATTAGCAATCGCTTCTTCCGGAATAAAATTAACGGCAAGCCCTGTCACGTGAGGCGTTACAACCCCGGGTTTGTACCCCTTGGAGCCGAGCACTTTTACTCCATATTCAGAATATCCGCCCTCAGGAACTGAAGAAGGCGACATTCCCCAAACAGGATAGCCAAGCACTTCCTTGGCGTATTCCGCATGCATTCTGGCATGCACTTCACCATTCTTACCCAAGCTATCAGCCAATGTCGGTTGATCCTGACGTTGAGTGCGAGTTGGGATATTACGAGAGATTAGCGCGCAAGATTGCCGAAGAGG
>CAZLUT010000061.1:0-11776 GCA_964562805.1 uncultured bacterium
GCATCAAAACGATACTCTAATCTTGCTAAAAGATTGGTGTAGACCTTAAAGTCAATACCCCAGGACATTTCCCAAACGTCATAACCATCATCATTGGGCTTAGCGCCTCCAATGGCACCCAAGCGGGCATTGGATGAATCGTTTAAGAATTCAACGCGGTTATTAAATGAAATCCAGTCATTAAATTCATAACGATTCCAAACACCAAAACCATACCAATTACCAGCCGAGTTGTTACCCCAGAGGGATTCAAACATCAGCTTCCATTTATCGGTCAGGTCCACGCTCACAATTGCATCCCAAATAAATTGAGGACCGGCGTGACCATTGATATCTCCTTCAGGAGTTTCATTGCCCCAGTTGATGGCCGTAGAAAGTCCAATGGCATCAGTTAGCTGGTAGCTCACTTTAGCTTCTAGGCTAAGGTTCATGCTGTTATTAATATTAAGATCGGCACCATTATTAACACCTACAGAAGTTACAAACTTGTCATCCCAAGCGTATTCGGCACGAATACCTGTGTGCGCGAATGGCATACCAAAGTTAAAAAGATAACCCTTGGTCGGGAGCCAGTTGTCTTTGGATTCGATCACTTCAACACCGATTAAAGTTACGAACCGGCCAAAGTATAAGTCGATACCGTTACCATAGCCAAGACGAAGCTGGCCATAAGCGTTTTCGATATAAACATTATTTTGATCGATGGAGGCAGACGAAGCGGCCCCTACGGTGAGGGAGTTGTAGTACTTTGCATCTTCTCCAAAAATAAGATCAGTGCGAAAACCGATTCCGCCCGACTCAGGAACCTCTTTTTCTAACGTAAGCTTAAAGGTGTCCAATACAAAAGAAGCGTTGTTGCGGCTATTTCCGCGGAGCGCGTTAACGCCAGCTAGGTCGGTATTGAGACCATTTAAGCCGCCTGCATTGACACGATTAGCATTCAGGGTGTAAGAAGTTTCGACATAACCACTAAGCTTAATGTCTTCGGCGGCACGGACTAGACCGCCTCCGGGTTCAGGCGCGTAGCTTGTAGCTATCTCACCACCCTCAACGCTGCTTGGTTTTGCTTCCAATTGTTTAATTCGATTTGCGAACTGCTTCATCGAACTTTCCATTGCGTTGATTTTATTAATCAACTGCTTATTAAGTTTTGCCATATCACTTCCGCTATCAGCAAATAGCGGGGAACTCATGGAAAATGTAACAAACACAGCCCATAAGAATATTATCGTTTTAATCCGAAAATTCATTTTAAGACCTCCTTCTTTATTTATGAATTCAGTACCAACTGATGTATTGCAACCAATAGTTCACAAAACATGCCAGTTTTAAAAATAAGTCAAAATTTTTTAAATTTTCTTAATACTGCAATATAGGGGTATTTAATTAGGGAAGCGAAGAGCGGCTGGAGCTTTAAAGGCAGTTTGGCAGAGGAACATAAAATGTTACGTATAAGTAAATATATACAAAAATGTAGCGTTAATACAAATAAGTTAGATTTGAAACCTATTCTGCCTTTATTTTACCTTAAGCTCCAACTTGGCACGGCGTGTGCCCAGGTAGAGGGAAAGAAGTGACTAGTTTCGAATTTAAAAAAGAAGGAAGGTAAGTGAGATGGATTTAAAAGTTGCGATCGATACGGTGTGGGTTTTGCTGGCAGGCGTTCTAGTCTTTTTTATGAACGCAGGATTCGGTTGTGTTGAATCTGGCTTTGCCCGCGGAAAAAATACCGTTAACATTATTTCTAAAAACTTTATTGTATTCGCTATTTCAATCGTCGCATTCTGGTTTATAGGATGGGGACTTATGTTTGGCGATGGGAATAGTTTTATGGGCTTGAAAGGACTTTTCTTTTTGGGAGGCGCTGACAACAGTCCTCTGGTTGAGGATGCTTATAAAGGAGTTTATAGCTCTATTGCATGGACGGGGATCCCATTAACAGCAAAGTTTTTCTTTCAATTGGTCTTTGCTGCTACCGCCGCAACGATCGTATCCGGGGCAGTTGCTGAAAGGGTTAAGTATGGTTCCTTTATCATATTTTCATTTATTTTAGTCGCTTTTATGTACCCCATTACAGGTCACTGGATCTGGGGCGGCGGCTGGTTAGCAAATCTCGGAATGTGGGATTTTGCCGGTTCCACCGTAGTTCACTCGGTGGGAGGCTGGGCTGCTTTGGCCGGGGCGATCGTCTTAGGTCCGCGGTTTGGAAAATACGTTAATGGAAAGATCAGACCGATCCAAGGGCATAACATTTCATTAGCGTTTATTGGAGCTATGATCTTATGGCTTGGTTGGTTTGGATTTAATCCTGGGAGTACCATGGCAGCCGTTTCTGATATAGCGCATATTGCTGTTACAACAGCTATGGGCGCTTCGGGCGGTATTATTGTGGCCACATTCCTATCCTGGATTTTATTAGGAAAACCGGATATCGGTATGACGATTAACGGCTGTTTGGCAGGCCTTGTCGCGATCACTGCTCCTTGCGCTTTTGTCAGTATCGGAGCAGCGCTTATTATTGGTCTTATTACCGGCGCGATCGTAGTGTTTTCGATCATAGGAATAGATCGAATCCGAATTGATGATCCGGTGGGTGCTATTTCGGTCCACTTGGTTTGTGGGGTCTTTGGCACTCTTGCTGTCGGGCTTTTTGCTCAAGAAGGTCTAGGCGGTATCGATGCGAGCGGTCTTTTCTATGGAGGCGGCTTAACATTATTAGGCAAACAGCTAATAGGTGTTTTGGCCGTAGGAGCCTTTACGTTTATTGGATCATTAATTGTCTGGGGTATTTTGAAAAAGACGATCGGAATCCGGGTCTCGATTCAAGAAGAGGTGCAGGGTCTCGATATCGGAGAGCATGGCAACATGTCATATCCGGAATTTATTTCTCGTAAACCCGGATATTCATTTGTACAAACTAATTAAGGAAGGAGGTAATGGTGATGAAAAAGATAACAGCAATTATTCGGCCCGAAAAAGCCGATGAAGTCAGAATCGCACTTGAAGCCGCGGGTTCCCCGGGCATCATGATCAGTGAGATCGAGGGTCACGGAAAGCAAAAAGGAATCGAGCAGCAGTGGCGCGGTGAAAAATTTCGCATGGAGCTTCTTCCTAAGATGAAACTTGAAATTGTTGTGGAAGAACCAGATGTTAAAAAAATGATTTCAACAATTATCAAAGAAGCTAAAACAGGAGAAGTGGGAGATGGCAAGATATTCATCTCGGATGTTTCGAACGTTATCCGCATTCGAAACGAAGAAGAGGGGGTAAAAGCCATCTAAAAAGAGAGGATTTAGCGTCCTTTTGGTTGCCTCCTTAGGACGCTTAAGACTCAGGGGTTACCTGAAGAAATTTCAGGTAGCCCTTCTTTTTTTCTTGCATAATGATACAAAAATGGTATCATTATCATAGAAAGTTAAAAAAGGAGGAAGAAAATGGTATTAGTAGGAAAGCAAGCGCCGGAATTTAAAGCAGAAGCAGTCGTAAACGGAGAATTTAAGGAAATCTCTCTTTCGGATTATAGGGGGAAATATGTATTACTTTTTTTCTATCCGCTTGATTTTACGTTCGTGTGTCCAACGGAACTTCACGCTTTTTCAGAAAGAGTGGATGATTTTAAAGCGAAGAATGTTGAAGTGATTGGAATATCTGTGGATTCTAAGTTTAGTCATCTTGCGTGGATTTCAACCCCCAAGAAACAGGGCGGCATTGAAGGTGTGAAATATCCAGTAGTGAGTGACATAAATAAAAAGATTTCAGCTGATTATGACGTGCTCGTAGAAGGGGCTGGTATCGCATACCGCGGTTTATTTTTAATTGATAAAACAGGTGTTGTGCGCCATCAGCTAGTTAATGACCTTCCTTTGGGAAGAAGCGTTAATGAAGCTATGAGACTTGTTGATGCGCTGCAGTTTTTCGAAAAGAACGGTGAAGTTTGTCCCGCTAACTGGCAAAAAGGCGAAAAAGGCATGGCCCCAGATGAGAAAGGTCTTAAAACCTGGTTCTCTGATAAATAACTGCTCAGGATACACTCCGTGCCCTTATGTCGTCTTAGTGATATGAGGCGCGGGGAGGGTGAAGAAAAGGAATGATTTGTTATGAAATTAATAACACGAGACACAGATTATGCAGTAAGAGCTCTTTGCTATATTGCCGGGCAAAAGCACTCTATCGTGACTGTAACCGAAATGGTGAATGAATTGGGGATTCCGCGGCCGTTTCTCAGGAAAATTCTCCAAATTTTAAACAAAAAAACTTTATTGAATTCATTTAAAGGAAAAAACGGGGGTTTTTCCCTTGCGGTAAAACCAGAGAAGATATATCTGACAGATTTGATGAAAATTTTTCAAGGGGTGCTTCGGCTTAACGAATGTATTTTCAAAAAGAAAATCTGTCCTGATAAAAGCACGTGTCCGCTCAGACAAGAGCTGGATGGTGTTGAGAAGCAAGTTATTGAGCGTTTAAAGAAAGTTACAGTGGCTTCACTTTTGGAAAAGGGAGGTGCTTTCTAATGGTAAAGCGAAAAATTATTAAAATTGATCGTGATAAATGTAATGGGTGCGGTCTTTGCACAACCGCCTGTGCCGAAGGTGCCTTGGTATTAGATGAGGAAAAGAAAGTAGTATTAGTTAAAGAAATTTATTGTGATGGGATGGGAGCCTGTCTCGATGTATGCCCCACGGGCGCTTTGACGATTGAAGAAAGGGATAGTGCAGAGTATGACCCAAAGGCTGTCTACAATCACGTTTTAAAAACTCAAGGCGAAAGCGCCGCAAAAAAAGTTCATGGAGCCCATGAACCACTCGCTGATATTCGGGTTCAGGGCAAGCCGGAGGAAAAAATGGAAAAATCTAACAAAAAGCCGCCTCTACCGTGCGGATGTCCAGGTACGATGGCAAAAGAACTTAAACCAAAAAAAAGTGTTAAATCAGCGGACGCTCAGGGGAACGTTTCGTCTGAACTTTCGCAGTGGCCTATTCAGTTACACTTAGTTTCGCCTTTGGCGCCTTATTTTGATAAATGTGATTTATTAATTGCCGCCGATTGTACGGCATTCACTTTGGGCAGCTTTCACCAGGACTTACTAAAAGGAAAGAAACTGGTAATAGCTTGTCCTAAGCTGGATGAAACATCCAGTTATGTAGAAAAAATTTCAGAACTTTTAAAGAATAATACGATTTATTCATTAACGGTTGTGCGGATGGTGGTTCCTTGCTGTGCTGGTCTTACGAATATTGTCGAAAGTGCAATCGAAAAATCGGGGACAAACATCAAGGCAAAAGAAGTTATTATCGATTTAGAGGGGAATATTGTTAATTAAAAAAGGAGAAAAGAAAAAATGAGTATGTTTTGTTATCAATGTCAAGAAGCGGCAAAAAACACCGGATGTGATAAGTTTGGTGTTTGCGGGAAAAATGAAGAAACTTCAAACCTCCAAGATCTTTTAATTTTTGTTTTAAAAGGATTGGCGATTTATAGTGAAAAAGCAAAATTAAAAGGTTCTGAGCTTAAAGCTCTGGGGCAATTCGCGATTGAGTCGCTTTTTGCCACAATTACAAATGCCAATTTTGATGATAAGGCTATTACGGAGCGAATTCAAAAAGGCTTAAAATTGAAAGAAAATCTTAAAAAGAAAGCCGAAAAGATAGAAGGCTCCTTGCCTGAAGCCGCCGCCTGGACGAGCGAAAAGACGTCTGATTTTAGTGAAAAATCAAAATCAGTAGGGGTTCTTTCAACCGAAAACGAGGATGTCCGCTCCTTGAGAGAGCTTTTAATTTATGGTGTTAAGGGTATTGCAGCTTACGCGCACCACGCTTATGTCTTAGGATGTGAAAAAGATGAAATTTATAGTTTCGTTTTTGAAGCGTTAGCCGCAACGACCCAAGATCTTTCAGCAGATGAACTGGTAGCGCTTAATCTAAAATGCGGAAGTGTAGGTGCAACGACCATGGCGCTTTTAGATGAGGCGAACACCTCGACTTACGGCCACCCGGAGCTTACCAAGGTTAATATCGGAGTCGGAGGTAATCCCGGCATCTTGATTTCAGGTCATGATCTTAAGGATATGGATACGCTTCTTAAACAGACTGAAGGGACCGGAATTGATGTTTATACGCATTCGGAAATGCTTCCGGCTCATTATTATCCGGCTTTCAAGAAGTGTAAGCATTTTGTCGGAAATTATGGGAATGCTTGGTGGAAACAAAGTGAAGAATTCGAAAAATTTAACGGGCCTATTTTAATGACAACCAACTGTATCACGCCGGTTAAGGATAGTTATAAGGGCCGAATTTTTACGACGGGTGCGGCTGGTTTCCCTGGTGTTAAGCATATTTCAGCTGGGGCAGATGGCTCTAAAGATTTTTCCGAGCTTATTGAAATTGCTAAAAAATCTAAATCACCTGTCGAGATTGAGACGGGAGAAATTGTCGGAGGTTTCGCGCATAATCAGGTATTAGCTTTAGCTGACAAGGTAGTCGAAGCGGTAAAAGCCGGCGCTATTACCCGGTTCGTTGTGATGGCCGGTTGTGATGGTAGACAGGGCGGCCGAGAATATTTTACAGACGTGGCCAAGGCGCTTCCCAAAAGCACCATTATTTTAACAGCCGGGTGCGCTAAGTACCGCTACAATAAATTGGAACTGGGCGATATCGGAGGCATTCCGAGAGTTCTCGATGCAGGTCAATGTAATGACTGTTACTCGCTCGCAGTTATTGCTTTGAAACTGAAGGAAGTTTTTGGATTAGATGATGTGAATAAACTTCCTCTTTCAATGGACATTGCTTGGTATGAACAAAAAGCAGTCATTGTGCTGTTAGCACTTCTTGCTTTGGGCTTCAAAGGCATGCGGCTTGGCCCGACCTTACCGGCTTTTTTGTCGCCGAATGTCGCTAAGGTGCTTGTCGAAAAATTTGAGATCAAGCCTACAAGCGGCGTCCAGGAGGATATTGATGACATGTTAGGAATTCAGACGACAGCTTCAAGCTAAATTGATATTATTACCCCCTTCCAGCTTGATTGGCCGGAGGGGGAATAATATTTTTTTCAATACGGTTCGGAAAAGAGGAGTGATAAATGTCAGCTGTTAAGTTAGCGCCTGATATCTATTGGGTCGGTGGAATTGATTGGAACCTAAAAGACTTTCATGGTTATTCCATCAGAAGGGGCACCACCTACAACGCTTATCTGATCGTCGATGAAAAAATCACCCTCATTGATACGGTTAAGCATTATTTAACGGACGAAATGCTGGAACGCATTTCACAAATCGTAGATCCTGCCAAAATCGATACCATTATTTGTAACCATGTTGAAATGGATCATTCAGGAGGCCTTCCCAAGATAATGGAAATTTGTCCGAACGCTGTCATTATCTCTTCGGCCAAAGGCAAAGAAGGGCTCAAGCTTCATTATAAGAAAGATTGGAATTGCCGGGTTGTTAAAACTGGGGATGAGATTAATATTGGTAAGCGCAACCTTCAATTTGTCACGACCCCGATGGTTCATTGGCCTGACAATATGATCACTTATTGTCCGGAAGAGAAGATCTTGTTTTCAAATGATGGCTTTGGTCAACACCTAGCCTCTAACGAGCGATTCGATGACGAATATTCCCTTGATATTACAATGGAAGAAGCTAAAAAATATTATGCCAACATTGTTTTGCCTTTTAGTTCGCAGGTTCAGAAAGAACTGAAAGCTGCATCCTCGCTTGATATCCGAATGATCGCGCCCAGCCACGGAATTATTTGGCGGGCACACGTAAATAAAATTATTGAGTCATACAAAAAGTGGTCGCATAACCAAATTGAAAATAAGGCAGTTATTATTTATGACACGATGTGGGAATCCACGGGAAGCATAGCTCACGCTATTTATCAAGGTTTTGAGAATCGCGATATTAAGGTAGAGCTTCATGACTTGAAACAAACGCATATTTCCGATCTAATGACGCTAATTTTGGACGCGAAATATATTTGCGTTGGTTCGCCTACCTTTAATAACGGTATTATGCCGGCCGTAAGCGCATTTTTAACTTATTTAAAAGGTCTTGCGCCTAAAAATAGGACAGGGCTTGCTTTTGGTTCTTACGGATGGGGAGGGCAATCAGTAAAGCAGGTGGAAGAAATTTTAAAAAGCTGTGATTTTAATATGCTGGAATCAGTAAAAGTTCAATATATTCCGGATGAAAAAACTCTAAAAGAAATAACTGATAAAATCAGTAAAGCTATTTGAAAAGGGAGGAATGAGATGGGTTTAAGCGAATTAATAAAAAAAGCCTCAGCGGAAGGTAAAGAAAAGCACGTGCCTAATATTGATGTTAAGGAGTGCAGCACCTGTAATGAATTGTCAGCAACTCTTCAGGTTGGCAAGGATGTCTTGCATCCTAGCACCGTTGAACACGCAATCAAAACCATTATCCTCTATGGTGTTACTAAAGAAGGAAAGCTTGAACAGCTTACTCTTTTTCAGCTGGGTGATGAGAATACGGTACCTCGTGTTAGAACTTCCGTCAAAAAAGGAAAGTATACTAAACTCATCGCGACTTCTTATTGCAACCTTCACGGTTTATGGGAGAATGAAGTTACTCTTTAATCATTTTGTGAGGTCGTAAGTGGATAAACAGGAAATAAAAAAAAGAAGATCAGCCAAAATCCTGTCAGTTCGAGAAGAGAAGGTTCTTAAGGCCTTTGTTGACAAGGCATTGGAATATATGGATGGTGAGGATCTTGAATATTTTAATCTAACCCTTCACCGCGACCACAGGTGCACACAATATTTCTCGGAAGAAAACAGAAAAGAAATCCGAACTATTTTCAATGCTTTGATCAAAGACACCAAGCGTCATGCGGAATTATTAGAGCATATTATCAAATTGTGTGAGTAGATTATGAAGCGAAAATATTATCGGGATCTTTGGGAGATGCGTTTTAAGAAAATGCATGAATCTGAAGATGGTATGTGCAGCGCTTACAGCGAATTAATTAAAGAATGTGACGGGTTGCCTAAAACAGCCAAAGTTAGAAATTTTATTAAACAAACCATCGAAAGCATCCAGGTAGATGAAAAAAGACATGTGAAATTAATTGAAAAAATGCAAACAATATTAGAGAACCAAGTGGAAAGTGTAGAGGAAGGAGAACGTGATGAAGAGTATTAAAGGAAGTCAAACCGAAAAAAATTTACTAGCGTCTTTTGCCGGTGAATCGCAGGCAAGAAATCGGTATACTTTTTTTTCTAAAGTAGCTGAAAAGGAAGGCTATTTACAAATCGCGAATCTTTTCTTAGAAACAGCTGAGAACGAAAAACAGCACGCCAAAAGTTTTTTTAAATTTCTAGAGGGTGGAATGGTAGAAATCCAAGTTTCTTATCCGGCCGGGGTGATTGGGACTACCATACAAAATTTGGAGGCAGCTGCCGCAGGCGAGAACGAAGAGTGGACCAAGCTTTATAAGGAAGCCGGAGATGTTGCTAAGGCTGAAGGTTTTGATGAGGTTGGTAATCAGTTTTATCAAATTGCCAAGGTTGAAAAGGAGCATGAAGCCCGTTACCGGAAACTCTTAGCGAGCGTAAAAAACCAGACAGTTTTTAAGAGAAATAAGCCGGTTAGGTGGAAATGCTTAAAATGCGGATATATTCATGAAGGGACTGAAGCGCCTTCGTGCTGCCCTGCATGTGCCCATCCGAAAAAATTTTACGAGGCAGCTTCAGAAAATTATTAATCTTTGTCTCGGACGGAAAATCGGGACTTAGCTAAAAAAATATTAAAAAGATTTGCGGAAGCTCTTAATTAAAGCATAATATTCCTCACCCTTAGGAGGTTGATATGGAAAAGTATCGTTGCACCATATGTGATTATATTTATGATCCCGTCGATAATGACAATATTCCTTTTACAGAATTACCTGAAGATTGGGTTTGTCCTGAGTGCGGCGTTGGAAAAGATCAGTTTGTCCCGGCGTAAAAAGAGAGAAAAAAGTTTATGATCAGCGATAAGATGACCGAAGGGCTCAATAGACAAATCAATAACGAGCTTTATTCAGCCTACCTTTATTTATCTATGGAGTCATATGCCGTGTCTTTAGGGTTGAATGGGGTGGCCAACTGGCTTCGCATTCAAGTCCAAGAAGAAATGTCGCATGCTGCGAAATTTATTGATTATATTAATCAACAAAGCAGCCGCATTGCATTAAAAGGAATTAATGAACCGCCCAAAGATTTTACCTCGGCAATTGATATCTTTGAAAAAACAGTAGCCCACGAAAAAGGGGTTACAAAGAAAATTAATGAATTAGTTGATTTAGCTAAAAAAGATAATGACCACGCGACCGTAACTTTTTTACAATGGTTTGTTACTGAGCAGGTTGAGGAAGAAGCAACGGCAACTGAAATATTGCAAAAATTGAAGCTTGTAGGAACTGATGGTAATGGCCTTTTGATGATTGATAGTCAATTGGCAACGCGGGTTTTTACGCCGCCAACCCAGACTCAAGCATAATTAAAAAGTAGTTTTAAAATTAACCAATTAAGTGGGTAGAGGATTGCCTGACTTATGAAGTATTCTACTTTAAGAAAAAAAGACTTTGGTGACTTTGTAGCGAAGCTGGCTCGTCACGAGAAAGTCGTCGCTCCCGTCAAAAAAGGAACGAAAAGCTACGCCTTTGAAGAGGTGACGAGCGGTAAAGAAATAGCCCTTCACCATATTCCCACGATTCTTTCCCCTAAAAAGTTTTTCATGCCGCAATCGGAAAAAGTATTGGAATACAATAAAAAAGAATACAAGTGGACTCCGGTCCTTGAATATGAAAGTTTAGTTGTTTTTGGCGTTCATACGTGTGACTTGGCAGGTATTCAGTGTCTCAATATGGTATTAACGACCCGCCCTAAAGATGTTAATTATATTGTCCGCAAAGATAAGATCACGATTATTGGTTTTGAGTGTAATGATTACTGTGATGAATACGCGAGCTGTGCCGTGATGGACAATCATCTCCCGAACGGGGGCTATGACATGTTCTTCACTGAACTTGATGATGTTTTTATCGTCAATATCAGCACTCCTTCCGGCGAGCGTATCGCTGAGGAGACAGGCCTTTTCCAAGATGCAGCCGAGAAAGATCTAAAGGCGTTAGAAGCATTGCGCGCAAAGAAAAGAAAAATATTTAAGGATGAAGTCAAGGTTAAGCATCAGGAGCTAAAAAGTCTCTTTGAAAAATCTTTTGAAAGTAAAATCTGGAATGATCTGGATAAGAGATGCCTTGCTTGCGGCAATTGTACGAATATTTGTCCGACCTGCTATTGTTTTGACCTTAGGGATGAGATGAATTTGGATTTTAATACCGGTTACCGATACCGGGTTTGGGATTCGTGTCAAAATGAAGAGTTTGCAAAAGTTGCCGGCGGTGAGAGCTTTAGAGAAAAACGCGGCCAGCGCCAGAGGCATCGCTATATGAGAAAATTTAATTATCCAGTAAAGCGTTTCAGCCGGTATTTTTGCACCGGCTGCGGAAGATGCAGCCGTACTTGCATGGCAAAGATCAACCTTAAAGAAACCGTTAACCAATTAGCGGATGATGTTTTATGAAACACATTGAATTGAAAGAATCTCCTTACACTTTAAAAGAAGGGCGTATTATGCGCACCAAGGAGATGACTAAGCTTGAAAAGTGGTTTGAAATTTCTTTGGCGGGAGGAGAGACTTTGGATCATGAGCCAGGTCAATTCGTAACCCTAATGATCCCAGGTTTTGGAGAAGCCCCTATTTCTGTCTGCTCTT
>CAZLUT010000062.1:0-10988 GCA_964562805.1 uncultured bacterium
TTAGTTATAATTAGTTATAATTTGTGGTACAATTAGTGATGATTCGTGAAATTTTTGACAGGCAGTCTATCGACGTAGAGCTTGGAGTTAAAATGAATGAAAACGGAGAGCTTGAAATAGAAATAGTTCAGGCCCGGTATATGGTGCAGCAGGATTTTCCTGTAAGGGGTCAATTTATTGCCGCTCAGGAAGTGCTCGGTGATGTGATAGGGATGATGACAAGTATAGGTATTGAAAAAATAATGGACGTTAACCGCATGGGCGCTGAGCGGGATATTGATGGATTGATCGCAGTAGCTCAAGAATCTCCTGAGCTAGCACCTTTCATTAGCGATGCTATTGCCAAGGTTATTCGTTTCTCAGGTTGGGATAAAGCTCCCGAAATGGAACTTGAGGAATCGGCTTTTCTTAAAAAAATCATTCCTTTTTTTGAAGAAAATGGGATTTTCTATAATCTTTATGCCAAGCCCGTTTTTCATGCTATTTTCGCCTACAAATCATTGCACACAGTTATCAATCAAATGATCAGGAGAGATGTTTTACCTAAGAGTATGCACCGGAAGATCTATGATAAGCTAAGCACGTTAAACACCGGGGGTCTTGGCCACATCTATTACTTAGAGGCTCAGAACGCGATGCTTGAAGCGATCGACCGGCTGGAAAGAGGCGATGGCAGATTTTTAAAAAAGATAAATCCAAACGAAATTGAAAAATGGAAAGCGAGTCCGGAACAGATTCAAGAATGGATGCAGGAATTAGGTCCCAATAAGTTAGAAATAGTCAGCGATGAGCCATCGGAGGTAACAGGTCAAGAACGGGTGGCGCAGTGGAAAGAAAATGAAGCGCAAATTAATCAGTGGAGAGAGCTGATTCAGGATAAACTTGCGGATGTCCAGGATAAAACATCGGTTGAAAAGTTAAAAAACCAGGTCGAAGCTCTCGATCCTGATTTTGAGGATCCCGAAACGGATTTATTAAAGTTGAACATTGCAAGAAAGCTCAATGTTGATTTCGCAAGACGGGATCGGGAGCTTGTCCGGCATCTTGCTAATGAAAATATACACGTCAGAGAAAGGGCTCTGCGCTACATTCGGAATGAAAATATCTTAGCAGATGCCGCGACAGATTTTAGAGTAAAGCGTGAAATTGCAAGAGAAAATCAAAATACTATCCACACCGTTATATCTAATATTTTAAGCAATGTTCTTCATGTGGTTTACAAGAGTCATCCTGAGGTAAGCGAAACAGACATCAATAATGCTTTCTATTGGCTGCTCATGGAATTTCCCGAGAGCGTTGAAAGCTCATTCAAGATCGAGATAGCGAAAGAACGTATTTTAAGGGATGAAGTGCATTACTATCTTAAAGCCGGAAGATTTTTCTCAGAGAAAGAGATAATTGATCGATACGCGCCGGATACGCAAGATATTAAAACGGCAGCAGAAAAAGCTAAAGCAAACGGCTTTCTTAAGAGAACTTTTCAGCAGAAGATTCTGTTAACTGATTTAGCCCGGATTTTAAAAGAACAAACTTCAATACCCGATGAGCTTACAGAGATTGATAGAACCGAACTTCCTGATGATGTCCGGACGCGATTTAGTTTTTTTGAAGTAATGAAACCGGGCGAGATCGGAGTGTTGATATTTGAAGATTTGATTAAGTTGGCTCATGATTATGTGTCAAATACCGCTGCCATGAAAAGATATAATGATGCTATTGATGAGATTCAAACTTTCCGCTCCCGAAAAGAGAGTATGCAGGATAGAGCCAGCCAGGTTGTGAGTATGGCAAAACTCATCGGCCATGATTTTCCCAGCTTGACCGTAACACCGGTGTATGTGGAAGCTATCGCCAAGATGTATGGGTTTGAAGAAGATTCTGAGCTTGAAGCCAGTATTGATGAGTATCTCCGAGACTTTAGCCGAGTTAAAGAAATGCTTCTTGATTTCGCGAGACCTGATTCGGGAGCTTATTTAGTTCCGCCAACGCCGGAAGAACTTAAGTATCCCAGTAAGCTTTTCCAAACCTTTAGAGAAACAAGTTATTTTTTGATGCACGCTCAGGACGCTTCACCGATTCTGGTAGATTTCATGATGAGCACTTTGAAAATGGTTGAATTAGCTGAAAAACTTTCGGCAGAAAAAGAAGAAGAGGGTACTCATGTTCCCCGCGGACTTGAGCATTTGGAAAAAGCATCAGATACGGCTTCGAAACTTATCACTTTTACCAGAAGGCTTTGGAAGCTCATTGCTTATTCACCATTTGAACACGGATATATTTATTCATTGCCCGAAGATTTAAAGGAAGATGAGGAAAGTGAGGGGCTGGATGCTCGGAAGGCGATTGATGAGATCATATTTTTTCACAAGCATTTGGACTATATAAAACAGCATCCCGATTTAGTGATCGTTCAGGAAGCAGAAGAGAATTTGCCCATTCTCGATCAAGAGCCTTTAGATTTTGATCTTATTATCGTGAATCTTGTCCGGAACGCTTTGGAGCAAGTCAGGAAGATACCGGATGATAGCGACAAGAAAGTAACTATTAGGACCAGCACGTATCGAAACCCTGATGATCCCAGTCGTGATGGGATTATAGTTCAAATTGAGGACACCGGCCCCGGTTTTTCGGAAAGCATCATGCCGCACATCTTTGATCCTACCGATGTTCAAGTTATTAAGGATGAAGTGTTGGGGGACGAACGCGTTTCTGTGGGCGGATTGGGAATCGCTAAAAGGTTAGTCGAAAAAACGATGGGGGGATCGCTTGAAGTTCAAAACAAAGAAGGTGTCGGTACTGCTTTTACTTTACGCATTCCGATTTCAGCTAAAAGTTTAGGCAGTGATACCGCTATAACCATAGAGAGTCTCTTGGAAGACCGCTATCAATTAAAAGATGAAGCCTTTAGGCAGGATTTTTCTCAAAAAATAACACGCAAGATTCAAGCTGATAGCAAACAAATCGCAAGGGCAGTTCCGGCAGGAGAGCCGGCTCTTATTGTTATGGAAGGTCTCGAGGGGTTGCCGCCCAGTCTCAACAGTCTCGAAGCTATTCTTTCAAAAGAGCAGTATTTGGTGATAGTTGATTTGGACCGCGACAATAATGCTCTCAAGGAAGCGATTATTCAAAAATATGGGGTCTTACCGTCTCAGATAATTGTTAAAGGTTTAAAAGACAAGCCTAAATCTCAAGCATTAGCCCTTCTTCCTTCTCAAATTGGCTCAGAATTGGGCATTGATTTTGAGGACCGTATCGGTTTTGTGCTTCAAGAAGAAAATAAAAGCCTTGTGAGGCAGGTAAGTAAACTTACTTATCCTCATCGGGTGCTTTATGCGCCAGCTTCACCTAATGAATTGGTTCTACCCTTGTCATTTCATATCGTTTCAAACGAGGGCAAGGTTGCGGATGAGTTTTTAGATTATGTGACTCAAAGAGGGGATCAGGTTTTTCAAATCCTGATACTTGATGAATTGGTCAGACAGATGTTGATTCAATCGGAAGCTGACCGTCTCATGGCAACTGCGGCATAAGCGCAGGACGGAAAACACAAAGCACAAACAACAAAGCACAAACTGTGTGTTTTGGGTTTTGTGTTTTGTCTGTGTTTTGTGTTCTGTGTTTTGTGGTTTTTGGTCTAATTTCTTACACTTATCATATTCCTTGACCTTTTAGGCGCTTTCCTTTATTTTTGCTCTCAATTATGGCGCTATTGAATATTAATATTTCAAATCTTTTTGCCAAATCTATTGACTCCAAAGACCGTCTCGGAAGAAAAGAATGGGAAGGCCTCGAAGATCGTCTACTTGAAATTCAGAAGAAATTTAAAAATGAAAAATCAAAAGGGCATGAAGAGCTTGTAGCTAATTTAAGAGCCTGGACAGTTAGCCAGGACCAAAAGAAGGATATTGAAGCAACTCTTGAAATTGCTAAAAAAATTCGGGAAGAAATCAAGCCTAAGGCCTTTGTAACTATCGGAATCGGCGGTTCTGACCTGGGCGGAAGAGTTCTGCATGGAGTATTGAATCACACTCAGCACAATCTGTTAAAGGAAGGGTCTCGAGGCGATGCTCCCGAGATGTATTTTACAGGGGACACCTTTGAGCCTAATGAACTTTACGATATTTTAGAAACCTTAAAAGAGAGAAAAATCCTAACCCAAACCATTTTTAATGTTATTTCAAAATCAGGCCGTACGAGTGAGACAATAGGCGCCTTTCTCATTATTAAAAAAGAGTTGGAAGGCGAGCTTCTTAAGGAGAATAAAGACCCCAAAGATTCCTTAAAATATTTTGTGGCCACGACAGGGCTTAATAAAAAGAGCGAACTCTATAATATGAACGAGAAGGCAAAGGTTAAATTTCTAGGCCTTTTGCCGGTTCCCGATGGTGTTGGAGGACGTTTCTCATTTGCTTCCCCCGTAGGGCTTTTATCTCTTCTAGTTAGCACCAACTTAAATGAAACGACCATTGAAGAGCGGCTGCATGAGGCCTTATCAGGACTCCGAGACGGAGAGAAAGAAACCTCGGAAGATCCTTTGGACGACAGCAATGTCGGCTACAATCTTGCGTTAGCAAATTTTCTGCTTCAAAAGCACAATAAACCTAATATTATTTTTTATCCTTACTCAAAAGTTCTAAAAGTTTTGGGAGATTGGTTCACTCAACTTTCAACAGAATCAATTCAAGAAAAAGGTGAAGGGCAAAATGTTATCGCCACATCAGGCCCTACGGGAAACCACTCAATTTTAAACGGCATTTTAAACGGTCCCCGGGATAAAGTTGTATGTTTTTTTCGTGTTGAAACGACAGATCTTAAAAAAGATTTTACAGTGCCTAAAGGTTCAGGTATTGGCGGGGAGCTTGAAGTTTTAGAAGGTAAGACCTTGAGTTTTGTCCAAAACTCTTCTCAACAGGGAACGGAGATCAACTTTACCCAAAACGGCATTCCTAATACTACCATCATTATTCCCAGATTAGACACTTATCACCTTTTTAAACTTATGTATCATTTGGAAGTTGCGGTTGCTGTAGAAGGAGAGCTCCGAAAATTGGGTTCTTTGACCTACGAACAGTCAGGAGTTGAAGGGTACAAGCAAGAAGTTCGAAAAATCTTAGCCTCTTAATTAGTCTTACACCCTGCCCCATGCGCCTTGCCAGAGGTTCGGTAAAGTTACCGAATGTTCTGGTTGATTTTTAGGTGAAAAAGCAATAAACTTCACGGCAATTTTCTCATCATTTAAAAAATCGACAAATCGGAGATAATTTATGGCAGAGTGGATTGGATATAACCGTAAGGCGAGACGTACATACGGTTTTGATGAAATTGCGCTTGTCCCTGGTCAAGTTACTTATAACCCTGATGAAACAGATTCCAGTTGGGAATTTGCCGGCCGACGTTTTGAAGTTCCCATTATGGCCTCAGCTATGGATGGGGTGGTCGATACTCCTTTTGCGATCGCAATGGGCAAACTGGGTGGACTAGCCGTTTTGAACTTAGAGGGTGTTCAAACCCGCTATGAAGACCCGAAAAGCATTTTGGATGAAATCGCTCAAGCAACCCCCGAAGAAGCCACGGCTTTAACTCAAAAAATTTATACAGCCCCTATAAAAGAAAAACTTATTTCAAAAAGAATCGCAGAAATTAAAGCTGCAAAAGTACCCGCGATTGTTAGTTCGATTCCACAGCGGGCAGAGAAGTTCTCGAAGATCGCTGAAGATGCAGGCTGCGATATTTTTGTAGTTCAATCAACCGTTACAACAGCCCGTCACATTTCTGAATCGTACAAAGTGCTTGATCTGCATAAGTTCTGCAAATCAACCAAAATGTCAGTTATTCTAGGGAATGCAGTAGGATATCCTGTTGTTGTTGAATTGATGGAAGCAGGCATTGACGCTCTCTTGATTGGCATTGGTCCCGGAGCCGCCTGTACGACACGAGGCGTTCTGGGGATTGGAGTGCCTCAAGTAACGGCTACCTGTGATGCGGCTGCAGCGAGAGATTTCTTTTATAAAAGAACAGGTCGTCACGTCCCTATTATTACAGATGGCGGAATGTCAACGGGTGGTGATATCTGTAAGGCCTTTGCTTGCGGATCAGATGCTGTTATGGTTGGTTCAGCTTTTGCGCGAACCAAAGAAGCTCCCGGCCGTGGATTTCATTGGGGAATGGCTACTCCTCACGCGAACTTACCCCGGGGAACCCGGATTCGGGTCGGCACAACAGGTACTTTAGAAGAAATTCTTTTTGGCCCTGCAAGCCTTGATGATGGATCTCAAAATTTAATGGGAGCCCTTAAAACTTGTATGGGAAATGTGGGCGCCCGGACCCTCAAAGAACTTCAACTTACTGAGATTGTTATTGCTCCGGCTATTAAGACGGAAGGCAAGGTTTTTCAATCCGCCCAACGGATTGGAATGGGAAAAAAATAAGCGCTACGCGCAGTAACTAGTTGTTAGTCGTTAGTATTTAGTGTTTAAAATATTAAATGCTGGATACTTTATAATATTTTTAAAAGCATGCATAAACAAGTTGTTCTAATTCTTGATTTTGGTTCTCAATACACTCAACTCATAGCAAGACGCGTTCGCGAACAAAAGGTTTTCTCTTTAATTCATCCGTTCAGCATTCCTCTCTCAGAAATTAAAAAAATTAAACCCTCTGCTATTATTTTCTCAGGCGGGCCCGCGAGTATTTATTCAAAAAAATCTCCAAAACCCGATCCGGGAATTTTTAAGTTGGGCATCCCTATTTTAGGCATTTGTTATGGAATGCAATACATGGCTCATAAACTAAAAGGCGGTGTGTATCACGCGAAACTCAGAGAATATGGTCGGGCAACTTTAAATGTTAAAAACCCGAAGGAAATTTTTTATGGTTTTCCTCGGAAAACTCAAGTATGGATGAGTCATGGAGATCACGTAAGCCGTCTACCGAAAGGTTTCGAAAAACTCGGTTCAACTTCGAATACCGCAAATGCCGCGATTGGCAACAAGGAATTAAAAATTTACGGAATTCAATTTCACCCTGAGGTGGCCCATACCCCGTTAGGGGACCTTCTAATTAAAAATTTTCTTTTTCGGGTTGTTAAATTAAAACCTGACTGGACGCCTAAATCCTTTATTCAAGAGACAGTTAAAGAAATTAGGGCTCGCGTTGGAAAGGGAAAAGTTATTTTAGGCTTATCCGGTGGAGTGGATTCTTCGGTGCTGGCTCTTCTTTTACATAAAGCAATTGGTAAGCAGCTTACTTGTATTTTTGTTGATAATGCCTTGTTGCGTTATGAGGAACGTGAGCAAGTCGTTAAAACTTTTAGAAATCATTATCACCTTAATCTAAAAGCTATCCGCGCCGAAAATGAATTTTTAAGAAAGCTTAAAAATGTAGAAAATCCTGAAAAGAAACGAAAAATCATCGGCCATACCTTTATTGATGTTTTTAAAAGAGAAGCTAAGAAAGTCGGTAACGCCAAGTTTTTGGGGCAAGGCACCTTATATCCTGATGTCATCGAATCCGTTTCATTTCATGGGGGCCCCACAAGCTCTATCAAGTCGCATCACAATGTAGGAGGTCTGCCCAAAGATTTAAAACTAAAGCTCATAGAACCCTTGCGTGAACTCTTCAAAGATGAGGTGCGTGAAATCGGCAGGCTTCTCGGGCTGCCCAAGGTGCTTCTAGAAAGACACCCTTTTCCCGGTCCCGGACTTGCCGTTAGGATTTTAGGCTCTGTCACTAAAGAGCGCGCTGATCTTTTGCGGTTAGCCGATAGGATTTTTATCGAAGAGCTTCATAAAAATAATCTCTATGATAAAACCTGGCAGGCTTTTACTGTTTTACTCCCCGTTAAAAGTGTAGGAGTTATGGGGGATAGCCGGACATATGAAAATGTAGCGGCTTTACGTGCTGTGACTTCCCGGGATGGAATGACGGCCGATTGGGCCCACTTGCCGCATGAGTTTTTAGCCCATGTCTCCAATCGAATTATCAACGAAGTGAAAGGAATCAATCGAGTCTGTTACGATATCTCCTCCAAACCCCCCGCCACGATTGAGTGGGAATAGATGCGGCATAGTCCCTTCGTTCATCTTAACGTTCATACACAATATAGCCTCCTTAACGCGGCCTGCAAGATTCGCGATTTAGTCGCTAAAGCCGCTGAATTAAATTTTCCGGCACTCGCAATTACTGATCAGGGGAATTTGTTTGGTTCCATTGAATTTTATAAAGCCTGTAAAAAAGCCGGCATTAAACCCATTATTGGGATGCATGCTTTTGTGGCTCCGGGTTCCCGGTTTGATAAGACAGCCCATGGGATTCGCGAGGCCTCGTTCCACTTAACTCTTTTAGCTAAGAATGCCGAAGGCTACCGAAATCTTTCCAAGCTTTCGACAATTGGTTATTTAGAGGGCTTTTATTACCGGCCCCGCATGGATAAAGAAATGCTCCAAAAGCACCGCGAAGGTCTCATCGCTTGTTTTCCTCCCTTGAATAGCGAAGTCGCTCATTACGCGCTAGTTGATCAGATAGGGGAGGCTGAGAGAGTAATTGAGGAGTATCTTGATATTTTTGGGTCTGATAATCTTTATTTTGAAGTTCAAAACCATGGAATTGATCGTGAGAAAAAAGCTGCTGAACTAGCTCGCGGATTTAGTAAAAAATTTAAAATAGGCCGTGTTGCGACAAATTCTGTTTATTACTTGAATCGAAGAGAATCCTACGCGCACGAAGCCCTTGTATGCATCGGAACTAATAGCACCTTGGATGATCCGGGCCGTTTTCGTTTACCGGGTGACAGTTATTATTTGAAAAATTATGAAGAAATGAGTGAAGCAATTCCTGACGACGAAGAGGCTCTTCAAAATACGCTCAAGATCGCGGATCAATGTTGTTTGGAATTAGAGCTTGGCACACCGCATTTACCGATTTTCGAACCCCCTTCCAACAAAACAGCTGATAGTTACCTGAAAGATCTTTGTGAGGCCGGTCTGAAGGGTAAGCTCGGGGTCGCAAAAATCCCTAATGATTATCAGAAAAGGCTCGACTATGAGCTCGGGATTATTGAAAAGATGCAATATACCAGCTACTTTCTAATCGTTTGGGATTTTATTCATTTTGCCAAAGAAAATAAAATCCCTGTTGGACCGGGCCGCGGGTCAGCGGCAGGCAGCCTGGCTTCTTATAGTCTTGATATTACGGAGTTAGATCCCTTAAAACACGGTCTTATCTTTGAACGGTTCTTGAACCCTGACCGTATCAGTATGCCGGATATTGATATTGATTTTTGCCAGGAAAAACGGGATGAAGTGATTCGTTATGTTACCCGCAAATACGGACAGGAAAGTGTGGCTCAGATTATTACTTTCGGAACGATGCAAGCGCGGGCCGTGATTCGTGATGTGGGGCGTGTGATGGGGATTCCTTACGGAGACGTTGATAAAGTAGCAAAGTTAGTTCCACCGCGTCTTAATATCACGCTGGAAGAAGCTGTCAATGAAGAGCCCCGCCTTGTGGAACTGCAAGAATCAGATAATCGGATTAAAGATTTGATAGCGATTGCCCGTTCTCTTGAGGGTTTGACCCGCCACGCTTCAACGCATGCCGCGGGTGTCGTGATTGCGGATAAACCGCTTACCGAATATTGCGCTCTTTTTAAAGCAAAAGATGGTTCAATCTCAACTCAGCTGGATATGGGTAATTTGGAAGCCTTAGGTATTTTAAAGATCGACTTTTTAGGACTTAAAACACTCACTGTTATCGATGAAACGATCAAGCTTGTGAAAAAATCAAAAGGTATTGATGTCAATATTCGCAAACTTCCCGAAGAAGACGAAAAAACGTATGAACTTTTGGGAAAAGGTGAGACGAGTGGAGTGTTCCAACTTGAAAGTTCGGGCATGAAAGATATTTTAAGGAAACTTAAGCCCAAGCGATTTGCTGATATCACGGCTATTTTAGCTCTTTATCGGCCAGGTCCTTTAGGTTCGGGTATGGTTGAAGATTTTATTAAGCGCCGACACAATCCTAATTTAATCAAATATGATCATCCAATACTTTCAGAAATTTTAGAAGAAACATACGGGGTCATTCTTTATCAAGAGCAAGTGATGGGCATTGCCAACAAACTTTCAGGCTTCACGATGGCGCAAGGGGACACTCTAAGAAAAGCGATGGGTAAAAAAATTCCTGAGATCATGGATGAGCAAAGAAAGATTTTTATTGAGGGTGCGGCGAAGAACAAAGTTCCAAACGCTGTTTCCGAAAAGATTTGGAATTTGATTGTTGAATTTGCCGGTTACGGGTTTAATAAGTCTCATTCGGCCGCTTATGCTGATATCAGTTATCAAACAGCTTTTCTTAAAGCGCATTATCCGGCCCAGTTCATGACAGCCCTTCTTACTTCAGAAAAAGACAATACTAAAAAAGTGGTTTCTTATATTGAAGAGACAAAAAGACTTGGAATTAAAACGCTTCCACCCTCCGTGAACGAAAGTTCTTATGAATTTATCTGCACTGATGAGTGGAGCCGATTCGGATTATCAGCTATTAAAAATGTCGGAAGCACGGCGATCGAATCGATTTTAGCAACCCGAGCTAAGCAAGGGCCTTTTAAGTCCCTTTTTGATTTTGTAGCTCACGTTGATTTAAGAGTTACCAACCGGAAAGTGCTCGAGAGTTTGATTAAGTCAGGAAGTTTTGATTGCTTTGAATTGAAACGGTCCCAAATGATGGCCATGATTGATAGAGCTCTTGAGATGGGCTCTCAGATTCAAAAGGATCGAAACAGAGGGCAAAGCAACCTGTTTGATCTGATGGGAAGTGGTAATGACTTGGGGGAAGCCGCACCCGAGATGGAGGAGTGGAATGAAAATATTCTTCTAGCAGGCGAGAAAGAAACCCTCGGGTTTTATGTGAGTTCGCACCCTCTTTCTCGGCATGAAAGATTGCTTCGGGTCTATGGGCGCGTCGATGCGCTCACGATCCATGAATGTCAA
>CAZLUT010000063.1:0-10951 GCA_964562805.1 uncultured bacterium
CGGGTGTCGCTGAAAGAAACCATCCGCGGGGTGCAAATTCGGCTAAAATATCCGCCAACGTGACTCCGGCCTCGAGACGCAATATTCCCTTTGTATCATCAAAAGAGATAAACCGGTTTAAAGCACTCACGTCCAAAAGAGTAGAGTCATCATTCAGACACACATCGCCATAGCTTCGCCCCTTGCCAAACGGTAGAACTGACTTATATTGATTAAAATCTATATTTTGGCCATGCCAGTAAACATATTGGATATCCTGATTTGCTTTTGGATAACGTCCCCAAGATTGATGCGTAAGCATTTAAACCCTTTATTTGAAGTAAATAATAAAAATAGACGCTGCAAGCCATAACCCTATATTGATTATAAGCTTCTGGTCGGTAAGCACGATTCTTACAGGGTCGCCACCTCTCCCCCGTTTATGAACAAGGTAAAGATATCTGAAAATTCCATAATATACAAAAGGCACTGTATAAAGAAGCTTTTGCGTAGCAAAATTAGCAACCGTCCTGTCATCCACTGTATAAAGAGTATAAAAAATAACAGTTGAGGCTGTTAACACCGCTATCATCTGATCAATAAAATAAACACTGTATCTTTCGAGAACTTTACGATGATGATGAGAATCTTCGCCCAAGAGCTTCAGCTCGTGGCGTCTTTTATTAAATCCAATAAAAAGAGCTAAAAGTCCCGTGCAAATAACGAGCCAAAAAGAAATATCGACATTAATGATCACGGCACCCGCCAGAACTCTCAGGATAAAAAACAAACCAATCGTCATCACATCAAGAATAACCATATGCTTTAAGTATAAGGAATAAAAAATATTTAACAGAAAATAAGAAAGAAGAACCAGAGCAAAATTCGGATTAAGAAAAAAAGAAACGCATAAGCCGACACCGCTTAAAAGTACCGTGAAAAAAACCGCGAGCTCAATTGAAACGTTCCCTGAAGCGATCGGCCTCCTTTTCTTTACCGGATGAATTCTATCGGCCTTTAAATCAATCAGATCGTTAAAAATATAAACTGAACTTGAAACCAAACAAAAACAAACAAATGCAAAGGTGCTTAAGAAAATTTTTTCTATATTAAAAAGTTGATTGGAAAAAACCAGCGGAAGAAAAATAAAAAAATTCTTAATCCAGTGGTAAGGACGTAATATGTGAACAATATTTTTTACAACTTTCATCCTCTCTCTCCCTTCTTACAAGTCGTCAGGTGCACGACAGCGATCATCAGTATAATAAATACCCAGCCCAAGATTGAACCGTGAAGATCAGAGCCGCCAAACCATATTTTATGAGTTTCGGAATTAATTGCGATAAACCATCCATCCAACTTTAAAAACATAACAGCACCCGCGTGAAGTCCGATAGAAAAAACTAGATTCCGGCCCGTTCTCAAATAGGCATATGACAAAGCTATTCCAAACAAAAATAAACCGATAGCTCCCGGCCAAATTTCACCAAAGTTTAAAAGGGGTTTTAGAACAGACAAATAAATCTCGAAACAAGTAAAAAAATTAGGGGCGTCAAATATTTTATCTTCGTTATATCGAAGAAAATGAACGGAACTATAAATAATATTAGTCAAAATCAAAGCCGGAATCAGTCGAAAACGCTTTTCGATTGTTCTGAATAAGACTCCCCTAAAAACAAACTCTTCGAGAAGTCCGATGAAAAATGCGGACACCACATATTTTAGAATTTTTAAAGGCCAAATTGTCTGATTGAAAATAAAGTGCCACGACCTGACTCCAGCTAAGATTTCAACAAATATCATGGCTGCCAAAGTTAAAAACCCTATCAAAAAAGCTTGAGTTAGCCGCATCGCGGAAGAATCATCCCAAGAAAGACCATAATATTTCCAATCAACACCCCTATTTTTGGCAATGAGAAAAATAACAAGACCAATAAACAAAACAAGTACGGTGCGGCTTAAAATACGATCAAATTCATACGGAATAAAAGGATTGAGAAGCGGGGCGATAATAGCAGCACCAACTAATACAATTACAAGACCAGCTATAAACTGCAGTGTTTTCATAATTCTCCTATTCCTTGCCCCGTTAGAGATAGGAAGCGTTTAAGTAACGCTTCCGTAGCTTATAAATATCACTTAAAATTTTTATTTTTCTTAGCCTATATTTTATCAAAAAAAAAATAACGCCCCAAACTATCTCTAACGGGGTGAACTTTTCTCCGCTATAAAAAGAGTTCCGATCCCGCCTGAGAGTAATTTTATTTTAACACTTTTAAACCCGCTCGCACTCAACAATCTTTCGACTTCCTCTCGGTTTTTAAAATTAATAACAGACTTTGAGAGAAATTCATAAGCTGACTTTTCGCCTGAAATAAGCCGCCCTACCAAGGGAAGGTAAATTTTTACGTATGGAAAAAACAAAAGCCTGATAAAAGGATTTTCGGGACGGGTCAACTCCAATATAACGAGCCTTCCGCCAGGATTTAAAAGAGAGAAACATTTTTTAAAAAAATCGGCCAAATGCTCTCTAATACTCCTTAAGACGAAGCTTGTCGAAACAATATCAAACGCCTCTTCTTTGTGATCGTATTCAAGAAGATTAATATTTTTTAATAAGACCTGATGATGCGAGGCCAACTCTTTTTTTGCCAATTCGAGCATGTTATCCGAAAAATCAATTCCGGTTGCTTTTTTAAACTCGTGAAATTCTAAATAAGTTTTAAGAAGTTTTCCTGACCCCGTACCAACATCCAAGATAGTTTTGTCGTTTGGTTTAACGCTTTTTTTTACAGCGATTCGGCGCCATCTTGAATCATTTCCAAAGCTCAAGATTAGATTCAACAAATCGTATCTCGGCGCAATACGGGAAAATAAACTTTGAATAACGTTTTTGTCTGGCGTTTTGTAATTATTCACTTTTCTCCTGCTTTACATATAAATCATAGCGGATAGTAGTTGGTGGGTAGTAGTTAGTAATGACACAAAGTGTCTCCTTAGCTCTATTCACTAACGACTATTCACTAATCACTAGCCCCGAAGGTTTTCACTGTCCTGTACGCCGTATCCCTCTGCTCGGGCACATATCCTGCTTGCCTTATTAAACGTTTCATATCTTCAACTTCTGTCTGATATGAAAGCCCTGTCCCCTCTAAAACTTTTTCTTCAACCAGGACACCCCCCATATCATCGGCTCCAAAGGCTAAAGCCAGCTGTGACAATTTGTGCCCTTCAGTTACCCACCCCGCTTGGATATGAGGAATGTTATCCAAGATGAGCCTGGAAACGGCAACAGTTCTCAGATAGTCTTCACCCGCTACCTTTTTGATATGAGAAAGCTTGGTATTCGGCGTTGACATTGTCCATGGAATAAAAGAACGGACACCCCCTGTTTCATCCTGCAGATCTCTTAATTTTAAAAGATGAGTAAGCCTTTCTTCTTTTGTCTCAATATGACCAATAACCATAGTAGCGCTCGTTTTAAAGCCCGCGCGATGAATTTCTTTTTCGATTTGCATCCAGCGGCTTGCCGAAATTTTATTAGGGCTGATCTTACTCCTAACTCTCTCGACCAAAATCTCGCCGCCGCCGCCGGGAATCGAATCCAAGCCTGCTTTTTTAAACTCTTCTAAGATTCCCGGAACCGGTTTATTGAAAATATTTGAAAAAAAGTCAATCTCAGTCGGTGAAAAAGCATGAAGGGTAACATTGGGAAACTGAGTTTTAATTACTTTGAGCAACTGAAGATAAAAATTAAAATCAATCCGAGGGTTCAACCCTCCCTGAAGAAGAATTTGGGTGCCCCCCATCTTCACCGATTCATTAATTTTTTCTAAGATTTCCCCCTGAGACAAAACAAATACATTACCTGCATCGGGATCAACTGAAAAAACGCAAAAGTCACAGCCGGAAACACAGGCATTCGTGTATGAAATATTCCGACCCACAACAAAAGTCGCGCGATGAGGGTCATTTAATTTGTTTCTTTTAATAGTCGCGGCACGCCCCAAAAGATGGAGATTCGCCTCATAAAGACGCACTCCATCCTCAAGCGTTAACCTTTCCCCCGCTACCGCCTTCTCTAGTATTTTTTCGGTATTATTTTTTTTAATTTTCATTTTGCCTTTTTACTAACCACTAACCACTAACCACTATTAAAATATTCTAGCTTCGGCATTTCTCCCAGCTCCCCAATCTTTACCGCCATCTCAAAATATCTTTGAAGACCCGCTTGGATATTTTTAGTCAGTCGATACTCCAGATTATTCAAATAATGAAAACATTTATCATAAAGAAGAAGTTTTTCGTCCGGGCCCATTTCAGCAAATCCCCAGTCTTTAATAAGGGACCAAAGATTCTGAATATTATTTTCAAATCGCAGTGATAAAATTTCAAGAAAACGATCCAAAGACGCTGCATGATTTTCCGCAAAAGAACGTCTCACTACCCATAGAGCAAAACAAAAAGGAAGCCCTGTCATCTCAGCCCACAAATGACCTAAATCATACTGATAATAGCTAGGGGGTGTTTCATAAAATAACGCCTCGTCCCCAATTAACAAAAAGGCGTCTCCTCTTTCGAGCATCATCCGGGGATCCTGCTTCATCATTTTATATTGAACATCTTGATTCAATTCTTTTAATAAAATTTTAAGAAGAACCTGGGAGCTTAAACTTTCACCGGCTAAAATAATTTTGCGTCCGCTTAAATTCTGAATCGGAACCTTACTAATCAATAAAACGCTATCAGAAAAATCGTTTGAACCAATGCAAAATTCCGGCAAAATCAAATAGTCCTTCGCGTTTCGGGCGTATTCAAAAGAGCTGACGATACCAAGATCAAGCTCATCACCAGAAAGAAGTTTATTTAATTCGGCGGGCGCTGCTTTCCTAATTGATAGAGCCGGCCCCTCCTCCGCTTCGAGTCCATGGGCAAATGGTAAGGTATTTAAATATTCAACACAGCCAACCCTTAAAAAATCCTGAGATGTCTTAGCCTGCGTTTTATTCATAGGAGCTATTAATATGAATGGGTTCGCGCCCGATCTCTTCAATTAAAAGACGCAGACTGCTTTCATCTAAATGAACCGGCGTCTTGGCTCCGGCGTCATGAAATATTTTTTCTTCTTGTGCCGTACCTCCAAGATCATCAACGCCATAAGAAAGTAAGCTTTGAGAAAATTTTAATCCCAATGATGACCAGTGAGCTTTTATATGCGGAAAATTATCTAAATAAAGTCTTGAAGTGGTAAAAATTTTAACATCCAAAACCCCGTCAGTTTCAGAAAACTTATCCTCAAATTGAGTCCCTTTAGCGTGAAAAGGAAGCGGGATAAAAGCTTTGAATCCTCCTGTCTCATCCTGCAAACCTCTCAATTGCTTTAAATGACTGATAATATCTTCCGGTGATTCAAAATGCCCATAAAGCATTGTGGCGTTTGAGCGGAGCTTCATCTGGTGCGCTATCCGGTGAACTTTTAACCACTCATTCGCTTTTATCTTATGTGGGCAAATTAATTGACGTATCTTTTGAGAAAAAATCTCTGCCCCTCCCCCCGGAAGTCCATCCAGACCCGCATTTTTTAATTGTGACAACACTGTTTCATAGTTTTGATTCGATACTTTTGCCAACTGATCTATTTCAACTGCCGTAAAGGCTTTAATGAAAAGGTCAGGGCCCATCTCTTTAATTTTTTGAATCATTTCCAGGTAGTAAGTGAATGGTAATTTTTCATTAATGCCGCCCACAATATGAACTTCTTCTATATCAGACTTTCCTAACGCTTCTTTTACCCGGAAACCGATTTCTTCGATAGACTTAATATAAGCATCACTTTCGCCGTCCGTTCGGTAAAAAGCGCAGAGCTTGCAGGCGTTTTTACAGATATTAGTGTAATTAATATTAAGATAGGTAGAGTAATAGACTTGATTTCCTGAAACTCGCTCCCTAACCTTATCCGCCATGTAACCCAATATGGCAAGATCGTTTGATTTTAGACAACGAAGCGCGTCTTCTTCATTAATACGCTCTCCCGCTTCAACCTTCTCGTATATATCTTTTAATTCTGAGTCTTTTAACAGGTTTGGCATTGTTGTTTAATTTGTTTATGCTTTGTTTTTTTGTATTTTTACTATTCACTACCCACTAATCACTAACGACTTACTTTCCCCCACCTCTCGTACATCTCGTGCTCAATTTTCATCACATCCAAGGCTCTGCCGACAACAAAATCAACCAGATCATCAATTGATTTCGGATGATGATAAAAAGCTGGGCTAGCAGGGAGTATCTTGACGCCAATCTGCGACAGGGCTGTCATATTTTCTAAGTGCAGAGCGCTCAAGGGCATTTCCCGGGGAACTAAAACAAGCGGCTTACCTTCTTTAATGCAAACATCAGCCGCTCTTTCAATTAAATTTTTAGACCGAACCACTCGAATGGCAGAAAGCGTCGCTTGAGAACAAGGGCATACAAACATTCCTTTGTGCTGAAAGGAGCCGCTCGCGGGGGGTGCGGTCATATCATCGTAAGAATAATAAGTAAGACTGCTTAATATCTTTTTTGAAAACAATTTACTGAGAATTTGAGAGGTTTGTTTTTTGGGCAGCTTGATACCAAGCTCCTCACGAATAACAATTTGAGCTGAAGGACTTAATATGACCGAAACATTTTCGCCCAAGTTAACTAGTGACTCGATAAGGCGAATCCCATAAATAACACCGCTTGCACCAGTAATCGCAACTACGTAAGAATTTTTTTGCTGTTTCACCCCGTTAGAGATAGGAAGCTTCATTGAACGCTTTCATAGGTTATAAGCATAATTTAAGATTTTATTTCTTTATGTTGCACTTTTGTTTTCAAAATATTCGAGCCAAATTATCTCTAACGGGGTTCATTTTTTAAGCTAGAAAATCAAGAAGGATTCCAAGAAAAAAAATCATACTGACCCACGCGTTTGAAACAAAGAAGGCTTTTTGAATTTGTGATAAGTTGCCGCCTACTAAAACCCGATGCTCCCGAATAATAATAGCAGCTATAACCGCAAAGCTTGCCCATGCCCAAAAACGAACGGGGCTTAAGATTAAAACCAACGCAAAGCAAATAATGGTAATCACATGAAACAGGCGGCTGATTTTAAGCGCTCGTGCCCTCCCCCATTTAACGGGAATTGAAAATAAATTATTTTTCTTATCAAAATGATAATCCTGAACGGCATAGATAACATCAAACCCGGCGACCCATAAAGCAACCCCCAAAGCTAATAAGAGAGGTACAAGATTAAAAGAACCCGTAACAGCGATCCAGCCGCCTATTGGGGCCATTGCCAAAATTAAACCCAAAAAAAGATGACTCATCCAGGTAAAGCGCTTCAAATAGGGATAAACCAGCATAGCAACAAGTGCTATAGGCGAAAGGAGCCAACAAAGAGGCGGAAGCAGATAAATTGCTATAATAAAAAATAAAAGCGACAGAATAATAATTCCCACTACAAATTGACTGGATAATTCTCCTTGAGGAAGAGCTCTGCCTTTAGTCCTCGGGTTTTTAGCATCAATATTTTTATCAATCAATCGATTAATGGACATCCCAAAAGTTCGGGCAGCCACCATGGCGGCGGTAATAGCTACAAAAGTTTTAAGAGAGGGTAAACCGGCTTTAGCCAAAATCATTCCTAAATAAGCAAAAGGAAGAGCAAAAATACTATGCTCGAACTTTATCATCTGTAAAAATGTCTTCGTTTTTTTAAGCATCTTTTCTGTTTTCTCCTAAAACCTACTACTTACCATCTAAAACCTTTTTAAAGCGCTTGCGCTTTAAAAACCATATTCCTTCCACCTCTCTGTCACTTTCCTCACCACATTTTCATCCATCTTAATTTCACGGGGCCAATCACGTTTCATGCCTTCTTCCGGCATTTTCCTCGTTGCGTCAATGCCTATTTTAGAACCAAAGAGGTCCTGCGGAGCCGCGTGATCCAATTGATCGACGGGACCATCAGAAAAAACCGCATCCCTCTTAGGATCCACATTACTAAAAGCACGAAAAGCTGCTTCCTGCGGATTTTCAATATCAATATCTTCATCGTAAATAATAATACATTTTGAAAACATCATTTGCCCAAGACCCCAAATGCCCTGCATTACTTTTCTCGCGTGATAAGGAAAACTTTTCCGAATCGAAACCAGAATACAATTATGAAACACCCCTTCAAAAGGCAGATGGATATTACAAACCTCAGGTAGCTGTTTTTTAAGCATTGGTAGAAAAATCCGTTCAGTAGCCCACCCCATAAAACAATCTTCCATCGGTGGCTTACCAACTACGGTTGCCATGTAGATAGGATTACGCTTCATTGTCATCATTGTGAGATGAAAAACCGGAAATTTACGAATAGGTGTATAAAAAGCCGTATGATCCCCAAAAGGGCCTTCCTCGCTCAGTTCATCCAGATCAACATAGCCTTCAAGCACGATCTCACTTTCTGCGGGCACCTCTAAATCAACCGTTTTACACTTAACAAGCTCCAGGGGTTTGCTCCGCAAAAAACTGGACAACAGGTACTCATCCACGCCATACGGCAAAGGAGCAGTTGAAGCATAAACAGTGGCAGGATCAGCTCCAATAGCAACTGCAACCTCCATCCGACCGCTCTGATTCTTTTTCTCTTTTCTATAGTTTTCGGCTCCGTCTTTATGAATCTGCCAATGCATTCCCGTACTTTGATTATCAAAGACCTGCATCCGATACATTCCGATATTGCGAATTCCCGTTTCAGGGTCTTTAGTAACAACTAATGGGAGTGTAACGAAAGGTCCGCCATCTTCCGGCCAGCATTTTAAAACCGGCAATCGATCCAAGAGAGGACCTTCTTTTAACTGAACTTCCTGACAGGGTGCTGATTTAACTATTTTGGGAGCTAAATGTGCTAATTCTTTTAACTTTGGAAGAAGTTTTAATTTGTCAAAAAAACTATCGGGCGACTTAACGCCTAAAAACGAATCAATCCGATCGGCTATTTCATTGGGGTGATTAACCTCAAGAGCGAGGCTTGTTCTTTTTTTTGAACCAAACGCATTAATTAATACCGGTATGGAATAGCCTTTAACTTTGTTAAAAAGAAGAGCGGGGCCATTATTTTTTACAACCCGGTCGCAAATTTCTGTAATTTCTAACGTTGGATCAACTTCCGCATTGATTTCTTTCAATTCGCCGGCTTTTTTTAAAGAAGAGATAAATTCGGATAAATTTTTCATAATTTCAAATCCTTTATAAGATATAAACTGTCAGATAAGAGACCTTAGATCTAATTACAGTAATTCTCTCTGATTCGCTTCTTTCTTAGAGGCAGGCATTTTTCGGCCAAAATGCTCAAAGCCCAGACGGGTTACAACTCGTCCTGATGAAGTGCGTTTTAAAAAACCTCTTTGAATCAAATAAGGCTCATAAATTTCTTCCAGCGTCTCCGCCTCTTCTCCCACAGCCACGGAAATGGTATTGATCCCGACAGGACCGCCATCAAATTCATCAATCATGGCAAGGAGAATTTTTTTATCCATCTGATCTAGACCTACCTGATCAACTTCAAGCCTACTCAAGGCATAATCGGCTGTTTTCTGATCAATAATCCCAGACCCTTCCACTTCCGCAAAATCTCTAACGCGCCTTAATAAGCGGTTAGCTACGCGCGGTGTTCCGCGCGAACGGGAAGCAATCTCTTTGGCGCCATCATCTTTGATTTCAATATTTAAAATACGGCTGGAACGCTTCACAATGGATTCGAGCTCTTCAGCGGAATAATAATTGAGCCGTTCAACGATTCCAAAACGAGCCCGCATGGGCGAAGTCAAAAGACCGCTTCGAGTTGTAGCTCCGATTAATGTAAATTTGGGCAAATTAATTTTAACGGAGCGGGCATTAGGCCCTTTATCGATCATGATATCTAAATAAAAATCTTCCATCGCGGGGTATAAATATTCTTCAATAACAGGACTTAACCGGTGAACCTCATCAATAAAAAGCACATCCCCTTCTTCCAGGTTGGTCAGAAGACCTGCTAAGTCTCCGGGGCGCTCTAAAACAGGTCCGCTTGAAGTTTTAATACTGGTATTCATTTCCTTCGCGATGATATGAGCTAAGGTGGTTTTACCAAGACCGGGAGGTCCAAAAAATAAGGTGTGATCGAGCGGCTCTTTCCGCTTCAAAGCAGCTTCGATATAAACTTTGAGATTGGCCTTCATCTTGGTTTGGCCCGCAAAATCTTCGATTTTGTTAGGCCGAAGACTTAGATCAATATCAAAATCTTCATCTCTCAATTCAGGAGAAATAATTCGATCATCCGGGTTGATATTTGTATCTTGATTCACACCGTAATATAGCAGACAGGGACAAATTAGTGAATAGTGATTAGTAGTTAGTGGTTAGTTTAATAGCGTCTGTCCGCCTCTAGCGAGCAGACTCCTTAGCTCTTTACTATTTTCACTAACGACTAAATACTAGCGCCGCAGGCGCTTATGCGGCTCTGGCTAACGCTTGGGCTGCCATACTCTCAAGGATTAAACCGGCAAGATATTCATCGATAATAATAATAAAATCACCAGTTTTTTCATCATAGACAAGATTAAGATCACTTAAAATATTATTAGCCGGGTCCCCATTGATCTGAATTAAATAAAGCAGTAAATAGAGGGAGACGGGCTCCTTTTGATCAGATCTCAAAGACATCACCCCGTTGATTCGTTCCCTAAGAGATTCTGGTTTTAAAAGAGCCACTTGTTCCGAACTGACGCCTTTATCCTGAAGTATTCTGACTACATACTCTGCCTGCGATTTCAAACTTCTCTTTTTGTCTAATTGTTTATTTACAAGGTTGGCATGAAAATTCTTTTTTCCTATGTAGTCCCCCCAGCCGATCTCGGCCAAATAATCTAACCGTTCCCTAGGGGCAACACCTTTTAAATCCCACAAAATATCA